>DFYV01000087.1 GCA_002383425.1 Bacteroidales bacterium UBA4073
TGCGACCTTTGCGGTTAAAAAATAAAATATGAAAATTAATAACTTGTATAAATTTAAACAGATGAAAATAGTAGCGAGTAGTGAGTAGATAGTATGTCAATGATATTAATTTGAAACACACATCACGGATTTTAGACACACACGGGCATGTTTATAACGATTCGATATTGCCTTCGGGATAAAAATAATGAAAATATAAACAACAGATAAAAAAAGAAACCGCAAAGAACGCCAAGTTTTACGCAAAGACCGCAAAGAAAAGACTCTGCGACCTTTGCGGTTAAAAAATAAAATATGAAAATTAATAACTTGTATAAATTTAAACAGATGAAAAATTTGAAATGTCCAATGGAGGGTAAAAGTAAAACTACTTTTCACTTTTAGTTTTTAGATTTTAACTTCCAGTTAAGGGAAGAGAACATATCAATTATTAAGTTGTTATATTGATATATCATTTTATAATGTGATATGGTTGTTTATCATATTAAAAGTGATATGTTTGAAAAAATTTGGAGTTGTGACAAGTGTAATAACAGGAGATATTGTTCGTTCGCAAAGAGTTAACCCTTCACAATGGCTTATTATAAAGATTAAAACATCGGCATTTTTCATAATGATGAAAATTAGTTAACATTTTTAGAAATAAATAGAACGCTGATGACACGGATTATACAGATAATCACGGATAAGAAATCAGTGTAAATCTGTTAAATCCGTCTTCTATTCCGATATTAATTATTTTCTTAACAATGTAAACTGCAATATGAAAAATGCCGTATATTTAGCTAAAAAATTTGAGAAAGATGAAAAGATTAACCGTTACTCTTACCATGACGATAATAGCATTGACAGGGGTTACCCAGGTAAACGAAAAGTTTCAGGTGCAAACGTATAGTCATGGCGGTTTTCAGCTGCCCTACCGCATTCTTTACCCCAAGCACTTTGATACTACCAAACGGTATCCGTTAATCCTGTTCTTACACGGTGCCGGCGAAAGGGGTTCCGATAATGTTAAGCAGCTCACCCATGGGGCAAGCCTGTTTGCAGCCGACTCCGTTATGGAAAAATACCCTGCCGTTGTTATCTTTCCGCAGTGCCCAGCCGAGAGTTACTGGGCTAATGTTGATGTAGAAACTTTGCCCGATGGCAAGCGTTCATTCAATTTTCAGGCACGGGGAAAGCCTACACCTCCCATGGCTGCTGTTATGGAGTTGCTCGATTCGCTGGTAAAACTGAGCTATGTTGATGTTAACCGCGTTTACATTGGTGGTTTGTCCATGGGTGGGATGGGAACCTTTGAGCTGCTGGCTCGACGGCCAAAGATGTTTGCTGCGGCATTTCCCATTTGTGGCGGAGGTAATCCAAAGAACGTAAAACGATACGCTCAAAGGGTTAAGCTGTGGGTGTTCCATGGCGAATCCGATGATGTGGTGCCCCTATACCACTCACAGCGAATGGTTGATGCCATAAAAAAGGACAAGGGTGATGTGCGCTTTTCGGTTTACCCTGGTGTTGGGCATAATAGCTGGGAAAATGCCTTTGCTGAACCCGAACTTTTGCCATGGCTGTTTGGTGTAAGCAAAAAGTAAAAGGTTGCCCTAAGGCAACCTTTTTGTTCGATCAAAAGGGGTTACTTTTTGTTTCGTTGCAGCACCTCGTCGATCATGCCGTACTCAAGGGCTTCCTGTGCAGTCATCCAGTAATCCCGGTCAGAATCCTTGCGGATGCGCTCAATGGGATTGTTGGAATGGGTGGCAATAATTTCAAAGAGTTCATCGCGTAGTTTCAGCAATTCGCGGGTAACAATTTCGATATCCGAAGCTTGGCCTTCGGCACCACCCATTGGCTGGTGAATCATAACACGAGAGTGGGGTAGAGCGGTACGCTTTCCCTTTTCCCCTGCGGTAAGCAGAACTGCAGCCATTGATGCAGCTATACCGGTGCAGATGGTAGCCACATCGGAGCTGATGTATTGCATGGTATCGTAAATTCCCAAACCTGCGTAAACCCCGCCACCAGGCGAATTTATGTAGATTTGAATATCTTTTGATGGGTCAGTTGATTCAAGGAACAGCAGCTGTGCCTGAATGATATTGGCCACATCGTCGTTAATGGGAACACCCAGGAAAATAATCCTATCCATCATAAGGCGCGAGAACACGTCCATGGTAGCAACGTTTAGCTGGCGCTCCTCAATGATGGTTGGTGAAATGTAACCGTTCGACATCGAGGTGTACTGGTGTAGGGTAAGGCTGTTAATACCCTTTTGTTTTATTGCATATTTTTCAAACTCATTCATAACTTCAATGTTTTATTGGTATTAGTAACGCAAAATAATCACATTTGTTAAAACAAAAAACGGTATGCTAATATTTTTTTACGAACAGGCGATAAAAAAGCCGGTTATAACCGGCTTTAGTATGGTTTTAATAACTTCTTACTTCAACTTTTCAAACTCATCTAAAGAAACCTCTTTGACGTCCAGGTTAACGTTTGCCTTGAACCATTCAATAACCTTATTATCGATAATACGCTCCTGGTACTTGCGAACTTCATCCTTATTTTTCAGTAAATCAAGGGCGTAACGTTTAACATACTCATCGGGCAGGAAGTTCATGCCATAAGCGGCAAACTGGCTTCGGGCATAGCTCATGGCAAAATCTTCGAGTTCCTCGTTGGTAACTATGAAGTTTTGCTCTTCGGCCACTTTACTGCTTATAAGCTGCCACTTGAGGTCTTTCTCAAAGAGAGGAAATTCGTTTTCAATCTGTTCACGGGTATATTTGTCTTTGTTAATTGTTACCAGCCAGCGAATCAGGAAATCTTTTGGTAGTTCGATCTTTAGCTTTTCGAGAAGATTTTCCTTGAGGTCGATACCAAAACGGTAATCGCTTTCGTGGGTTAAATTATGTTCAATCTCCTCATCAATCTTTTTATAGAATTCCTCCTTGCTGTTTATCATTCCTTCGCCATAAACTGCGTCGAAGAGTTCCTGGTTAAGTTCTGCAGGGGAAAAGGTCAGGGTCTCGGTAATGGTGAGCTGGAAAAGCGGGTTAATGCTAACCAGTTCCTCTTTATTTATCCGTAATAGAGCCGACCTGTCAGCTAAGTTGGGGAAGGCTTTGTGGGTATCAATTACGAGCACATCGCCAACTTTAACGCCAACCAGCTTATCGCGTTCGATTTCATCGGCAATAAGGGCAACAGATATTGAGGCGTCCTGAACGGTTAGGCCATTCTCGCGAGGCGATTCATCGGAATTTAGCTCAGTAAGGGTTGCCTTAACGAGTCCTTTCTCGTCGGTTACCTCAACGTTTACATACTTACCATTGCGGTTTTGGTAGCTTTCAATGTAATTTTTGCGAAGTTCGTCGTTGGGGAGTATTTTGTAGAAAGGGAACTTATCCTTTTTGGTAAACTTGATGTCAATTTCGGGGGCAAGGCCTAAGTCCCAGGCCAGCTCAAACGCTTCGTCGGTTTCCCAGTTGATATGTGCTTGAGTTTCGCTGGGGAGGGGTTCTCCAAGTGTTCGGATTTCATTCTCATTGATAAAGCTGAATAGCTTATCGGAAGCCAGCTTGGTAACTTCGTCGGCCAGGATATACCGGTAGTACATCTTGCGAATGAGCGACATAGGAGCCATTCCCGGGCGAAAGCCATTGATGTTTGCCTTTTTGCGGTAGTCTTTTAGACTGTTTTCAACATTAGCGGCATAGTCGTCCTTATCAACTTTTACCCTAATGGTTGTAGTTAGTGAATCGATATCTTCCCGTACAATATTCATACTATTTGAAATGATTTAGTTGCCTGATATATTTCATTTTACGCTAAAGGAACACTTAAAATTAAGGCCACAAAGGTAGCTAAATGTGTAATAATCGGCAAGCAGCTAAACGAAGTTTAACTAAATGAATTAAAAGAAGTATTAGAGGGAGATAGAAGAAGATATAGGAAGATAGAGGGAGATAGAGGAAGGTAGAAGAAGATAGAGGAAATTTGAGGAAGGAAGATAGAAGAAGTTAGAGGAAGTTAGATAAATGTTAAGGATAATGGCTCAACGTTCACCCTGTGAAATACTACCGTTTTATAAGGTGAAATCCAATGAATGTTGATATTTCATAGTGAACAGGAATTATCCAAAGGCAAAATTATTTCACAGGGCAAGAAATGAAAAAAAGAAACATAGTAGCGATTATATAGTAGATAGTAGCAAGAATGAGGTGGGAAAATACCTGACTCTACAACAGTAGTGAGTAGATAGTAGTTAGTGGCGAGGTTTTTAATTGCTTTCAAATTAATATCTTTCTTTGACATACTCGCTACTCGATACTCACTGCTATATCGGAATTTGGGATTTTTAGAAGAAATTGATGAATGTTGTTTAATGAATGAGTTTAGTCAAAAAGTGATTGCCTTGGTATGAAACCAACATTCGTGCATTCGTGGCTAAAAATATTGATTTTTATTTCTGAGTTCAGTTTAAAAAGTGATTGCCTTGCCATGAAAATCCAAGAAAATAAAGTTTTTCAATGTCTTCTCTGTATTCTCGTCGGTTAAAATAACCATATGGCAGTTCTCATTTTTGGGGCTTTTTAGACTGGGTTCATTAATATCTTTTTCATATCAATGTTAACCATAATAATTGATAGCCTACATTCGGACAGCATTTTGCTTTTTGTTATTAACGTATGCCCAAACCAAACGGGTTCCCCATGTACGGTATGGAGTCCAATTGTTGGCAATTTGGTTGAGTTTTAGCCAAAGCTCTTTACCTATGCTTTGCAGGTTGTAGAGTTCAACCATTCCCTGACGAATAGCAAGGTCATCAACCGGAAAAACATCGTTGCGGCCAAGCGAAAAGATGAGGAGCATTTGTGTTGTCCATACCCCAACACCCTTAACCTGTGTTAGTAGTTTAACAACCTCATGGTCGGGCATTGGCATAATGGAACTTACATCGAGGTTATGTTTTAGGGCAAATTCGGCCATAGCTTTCACGTAAACCGTTTTGGAACCCGATAGGCCAACCATTCGAAGTTTAAGGTCATCGAGATTCAGGAGCAGTTCGGGTTTTGGATCGCGATTGGGGAACAAATCCAGAAACCGATTAAAAATGGCACTTGCCACCCTGCCCGATAGCTGCTGACTAACAATATTTTCGAGCATATCGACGTAAATATTTTTAGTAACCGCGAGCGGTTTAATCTCATGTAATTGGGCAAGGGAGGCAATTACCTTGTCCTTGCTTAAAACCTCATATATAGTTTTATTCATGATTAACTTAGAAAAGATTTTTAGTATGGCTTGATATTTTTGTAATTTTGCTAATATAAAACAAATCCGATGATACACGAACTTGGCAAGCAGAACTCAATTCTTAACCAATTTATACTAGAGTTAAGAGATATGAATATCCAGAATGATTTTATGCGATTTCGCCGCAATCTTGAACGATGCGGTGAAATTTTTGCATACGAGCTGAGCAAGGAGTTGAGCTATAAAACTGTTAATGTTCAAACTCCGCTTGGCATTGCCGAAGTCTCGGTACCAACCGATAATGTTGTGTTGGCCACCATTTTGCGGGCTGGAATACCGTTGCATCAGGGTATGCTGAATTACTTTGATAAGGCGCAGAATGCCTTTATATCGGCCTACCGAAAGTACGATAAGGATGGGACTTTCCGCATACAGTTCGAGTATATTTCAACCCCAAGTATCGAAGGGAAAACGCTGGTGCTTATCGATCCGATGTTAGCCACTGGTGCTTCCATGTTACTGGCCTATAAGGCCTTACTGGAACATGGTAAACCATCGCACACCCATATTGTTACTGTTATAGCCTCAAAGGAAGGTGTTAGCTATATGAAGCGCAATTTATCACCAGCTGAATCATCAATTTGGGTTGGGGCCATCGACGATGAGCTTACGGTTAAGTCATATATTGTACCAGGTTTAGGCGATGCGGGTGATTTGGCATATGGAAAAAAGGACTAAGCTGGTGGTATTATATTTGGGCAAACTCGTAATTATATCAAGTTTCGCTGGTTTATTAGGTACATCAACAAAAATAGCGGTAAAAATGCCACACTTTTAGGGGGCATTATTTTAATGTTAGAAAGATTTTCAGGCGTTTACGGGTTCGTACTTCCAAACCTTTCCATTATCGGTGCAGGTTAATGCAATTTCGTTGATACTAATGGAGAAAAGAGGATGAATAAAATCAGGAGCAATTTCCCGGAGGGGTTCAACTATGAATCGCCGTTTATGCAATTGCTTGTGTGGAACAATAAGTTCAGGGGTGTATAGAATCAGGTGGTCGTAGAATAGCACATCGATATCCATGGTTCGTGATGAATACCCCTTGCCGTTTCGTTCACGTCCGAATTTTGACTCAATGTATGATATTTCCAGCATAATGGCAGCAGGACTAAGGATAGTTTCAACCAGTAAAATCTGATTCAAAAAGTTGTTATCGCTCTCAAATCCCCATGGTTCCGATTCATATATCGATGACGAACTCTTAATAACTCCTATCCGGGCAGCTATTGCTTCACGGGCGTCAATTATTAGTTGATTCCTGTCGCCTAAATTGCCACCTATTGATAGGTAAACTTTAGCCATATCTTTCTTGATTAGATCAAGCAAACTTATTGTTTTTTTAGTAAAAGTATTCATATTCCCAAAAAAAATATAAATTCTAATTAACAAGATATTAACAACCAGCCAATTGTAATAAATGGTCAGATGAAATTAGAAGGCAGAAGGTAGAAGAAGGCGGAAGAAGATAGAANNGAAGATAGAGGAAGATAGAGGAAGTTAGAGAAATGTTAGGGAAAATTATTCAATGTTCACCCTGTGAAATCCAACGAATGCTGATATTTCACAGTGAACAGGAATTATCCAAAGACAAAATTATTTCACAGGGCAAGGCCTCAGCCTTAAGGAAATTAATCCCTTGTTATCGGGTAATATAGACCCAAGAAAAATAGCTGGATGTTATATAAGATTGTAGCTATAAGAAAAATATTGCAACACCCACCACGGTAATTATTGCACCAGCAAGTTCTTTTGCTGTCACTTTTTCCTTGAAAACGATTACTGAGGGGGCAATGATAAGAACTGGTACAATGGACATTAAGGCTGAGGCAACCCCCGTTGAGGTGTATTTTACTGCCAGGAGCGAAAACGAAACGCCCAGAAATGGGCCAAAAAAAGAACCCACCAAAAGTCTTTTCATGGCCTTACCGTTTTGAACGGCATTAGTAAGTTTTTTCCACTTATTGGAAAAGACAAAAAAGAGTGAGAAACCTATTATTCCTGTAATAACCCGAATTTGAACTGAGGGGATAACATCGTAACCAGCCATACCGTATTTGCTTAGGACTAAGCCACCTGCTTGACCCAAGGCTCCGCCAAATGCCAGCAAAATTCCGGTTAATGGGTACGACAGTTTCACCCGCTTTCCGTTACCGTTCGCATCAGGTGCTTGACGCTCAAGCACTACGAGCACAATTCCGACCAACACAACTGCCATGGCTACGAACTGGCTTAACGTTAAGGTTTCACCCATGCTTAACCAGCCTAAAACAGCAGCCATTGGCGGTGCTAACGACATGATAAGCATCGATATACGTGAGCCAATTATTACATACGACTGAAAAAGGAATAGATCGCCCAGTACGAAGCCGACCAGGCCAGAGAGCGAAAGCCATACCCATTGGTGTGTGCCAGCATCAACAGGGAAGGCTTTACCCCTGCTAACCCATGCGTAAACCGAAAGGAACACGAAAGCTGTTACAAGTCGCAGGAGGTTTACCGAGAGCGAGCCAACTTTTCGACTTGCCGATTCAAATGCTAAAGCGGTAATAGTCCAAAATACGGCCGTGAGTAGTGCTGCAAGCTCTCCATAGTATTGTTCCATAGAACGTATTAAAATTTAAATCACCAAACTTGGAATGTATTAGTAGAGTAAGGTTTAATTACGAAAAACAAAATGGGCTATCTTCCTGGAGACAGCCCATTTTATATGCAAATTAAGTGATTTAGTAAACTACTGAAGCGAGTTAACGTGTTTCTGAATAGAACTTTTCAGGTTAGCAGCTTTATTCTTATGTATGATGTTGCGCTTAGCTAACTTATCAAGCATTGCTGAAACCTTTGGAAGAAGTTCCATTGCAGCAGCCTTATCGGTGGTGTCACGTAAAGCCTTTAAGGCATTACGGGTAGTTTTGGCGTAGTAACGGTTATGTAATCTACGAACTTCCGATTGCCTATTTCTTTTTTCTGCTGATTTGTGATTTGCCATTGCTAGTAAAGTATTATTATGTTAGTAGCCCGTAGGGGAATCGAACCCCTGTTACAAGGATGAAAACCTTGCGTCCTAACCCCTAGACGAACGGGCCTTTGCATGCCGCTTTGTAAAGCATTATACCGTACAAAGCGGGTGCAAAGGTAAACTATAATTTTTTTTCTACAAAATATCTCAAATATATTTTTTACTTAAAGGTGTAGCGAATGGCTAACCCTGCATTGAACCAAATACCGGGCGATTCAATAATATTAAGAATCGGGAGTACATCGAGGCTTAAGCTAATGGGTGCATCCTTAAAGGTATATTCCAGGCCAATAACACCATCGGCGCCTAGAAAAACAGTGCTACCATAGTTATTTTCAAAAGGGTTGCTTTTGTCGGCATCGGCAGTAGCAAAATGTGCACCAAAGCCATAGTACCATTTTAAGCCTGGGGCATCGGGAATTTGGTTGTGTAGCTGGTAAAGGCCAGTAATGCCTATTCCACCCCAACCAAACGAGAGAACCCCCTCAACCGCCGATTTTTGGGCAAAGAAATGTTTAACGGTTACACCTGAAGGATAACCTCCTCTTAATCCAATGCCAGTTTTGTAATCCTGTGCATTGGCCGCTGTGGTTATAATGAACAGCGCTGAAAAAATGATAAGGGCTCTTTTCATAGTTAACGAATTTATACCGTGCAAATTTATTTTATTTGGGATTAATATGAAATCTTATACAACAATCTTATCAGCTAAATGTTGCAAATCGACCCCTGCAAAGTTACCCGAGGTCATTACTATAAGGTTAGTGTTGTTCCAGCTTTGCTTTAAAAGTGTTTCAATCAGTTCATTGGAATTTATAAAGATATTTGGAGTAGGGCTACCAAAGCTTTTAAGTACATCGGTTGGTTCAAGGTAAGGCAGTTTTTTCATTTCAACGGCTTGTGGGTCATAGAACACGTAAGCAGTATCGGCACCGACAAGTGTGCCATTATACTGATTCAAAAACTCCTTGGTTAAACTACTATATGTGTGAAGTTCAAAACATATTACCAGCCTACGGTTGGGGTTTTGCTGTTTTACTGCCTCAATGGTAGCTTTAACCTTAGAGGGTGAGTGTGCAAAATCAAGGTAAACGCTGGTTGTGGAATTCTGTGCAAGTAGCTGTAAACGTTTAGCAGCCCCTTCAAAATTCGCTATGGCTTCGTAGAACTGAGAATCGCTTACCCCTATGGCTTTGCAAGCAGTCAAGGCTGCCGAAATGTTTTGCATGTTATGCTTACCAAACACCATAAGGTCGATTGAAGTGCCATTAGTGATTAGCTTGCAGGTACCATTGGTAATTTCGAATGGGTGGGTGCGGTAAGGTATTCTTTTGATGTCGGTTCGGGGGTTAGCCTCAACCACATTACAAACTTCCGGATCGTCGGCATAGTATATGATTGTGCCATTGGGCTCAATGCACTCAATAAAACGTGCAAATTGTTGGCGATAAATTTCGAAAGTTGGGAAAACATTGATATGATCCCACGATATACCCGATATTATGGCAATGTTTGGTTGGTAAACGTGAAACTTTGGACGTGGATCGATAGGTGAAGTAAGATACTCGTCGCCTTCAAAAACAGCCAGGGTGGAATCGTCGGAAAACGAAACCATATTATCAAACCCTTTTAGCTGGGCGCCCACCATGTAATCGAACCTGTAATTTAGGTGTTTTAGTACGTGCATTATCATCGATGTAATGGTGGTTTTGCCATGGCTTCCTCCTACCACAATTCTGGTTTTATGCCTCGCTTGTTCGAAGAGGTACTCCGGGTAGGAGTATATTTTTATTCCGAGTTCTTTTGCTTTTAGCAGCTCGGGGTTATCGGCACGAGCATGCATGCCCAGAACGATGGCATCGATTTGGGTGGTTATGGCATTGGGGTTCCAGCCCTGATACTTGGGCAACAGCCCATGTTTCTTGAGTCGTGAAAGTGATGGTTCAAAAATCTCGTCGTCTGAACCGGTTACATGATACCCTTTTAGCTTCAGGGCAATGGCCAGATTATGCATTGCGCTACCGCCTATGGCTATAAAGTGAACTCGCATTTTAAGTTACTTGTTGAGGTTAAGGAATTAGGTTTTATCGTTTTTTATTATTTAGGTACTGTTTCCACTCAATGGTATTACCGTAAAAAACGTTGAAATCGACCTTGCCCTGAACCCCTTTCAGGCGACCTTCGTGGTGGTACTGCCAAAAGGTCCAGGGTTTATCAATGTTAGGCGTATGGTCGAAAGAGCAAATCCAAATATCGTTTTCGGGAAATGCATCGGAAATGTACCATTTAAAGGTATCCTTATTGGTATAAATCAGAATTTTTTGTCCGGTGGTGTTTTCCACAAGTTTGACAAAATCAATTAGGTCAGCAATAATTTGCTTACGAGGGCGTCGAACCACATTTCCCCATTCCTCAACATCAACCACGGGCGGCAAATCGATCTTAAGGCCATCGATGGCATTTAAAAAATTGTGTGCCTGGGTGGTACCCTTTCGGTTGAAGTTGAAGAAATGGTAAGCGCCAACTGGAATTCCTGCCTCTTGGGCTCGTTTCACGTTATCCCTGAACGATTTATCCTTTAAGGTCGCGCCCTCGCTTGCTTTAATAATAACAAAATCAACATTTTGCTCTTTTACTTTTATCCAATCGATATTTCCTGTATGCGATGAAACATCTATACCCCAAATAAGGTATCGGTGATGAGGATCAGAAATGAAACGGACAACAATCCAAACCGCCAGAGTACCAATGAATAAGGCAATGGGTAAAACGTAATGGTTATTTCTTTTTTTCTTCCGCATAGCTGTAAAGGTGCAAATATACTGAAATGTTACGGCTTACAAAGAAGGGGTAAAAAGTGGAGTTAAGCACATTGTTCAATGCAAATTGAAATTAGAAGGTAGAAATTAGAAGGTAGAAATATGAGTATGCTCCGAAAACCACGAAAGCAAGAAAACACGAAGGCAAGATAACACGACAGAATGAAATGGGAGAGATAAGAAAACATATCGGTGTTAATAGCTATATATACAAATCCAAACCAGGGGAAATTATGAAAATCTTTATACATCTCGTACCATCGTGCTATCTCTCAATCGTGTGTATTTTTGGTTCGCATGCAATGAAAGAGACTTTTCGGAGGTGACTCAAATATGGAAAATGATTAGTTGAGCCGATGGATTATTCTATTCTAAAAAAGTGGTAATGAATCAATTGGTTTGTTCTGCTACTTCGGTTGGCGCTAATTATAGGGCAGCTTACAGGCAAGAAGCGACAAGGTAATTATTGCAAAACTTAATATTGTTTTTAGAAGAAATGGATGAATGCTGTTTTTGATTGAAATTATTCAAACGAAAAAATGGTATGCTGTTGAAACCTATTCAAAAGTTGTAGAGACGTAGCATGCCACGTCTCTACAACTGTCGTTGTAGCATTTAGTTGAAGTACTTGCCAACCTTGTTGATGGCAGTGGGGAGTGCAAAAACAACAACGCGATCGTAGGGTTTAATTTCGGTATCCCCTTTGGCAATAAAAGCATTATCGCCCCTGACCACACCGCCAACAATAGCATCCTTGGGGAACACTATATCTTTAAGTTTTCCTTTGGTAATTGGTGCTCCTGGTTTAACAATAAACTCAAGCACCTCCGCATCGGAACCTGTTAGGCACTTGATGGTGGACACATCGGTGCTCATGGTATATCGGAAGATTCGGCTTGCTGTAATCATTTTTTTGTTGATCACAGTGTCAACGCCAATGCTCTCGGCCAAACGGATATAGTTGATGTTTTCAATTTCGGCAATGGTTTTCTTTACGCCCATTCGCTTGGCAATGATGCACGAAAGAATATTGGTTTCAGAGTTACCGGTAACTGCAACAAAGGCATCCATATACTGTAAACCCTCTTCAATCAGCAGATCGGTATCGCGGCCATCGCCATTGATAACAAGGGCATTCTTAAACTGTTCGGCTAACATTTCGCTCTTTTCTGGGTCAACCTCAATAATTTTTATGTTCATTGAGCGTTCCAGCTCAGTGGCAAGGTGTATGGCTATACGGCTACCGCCCAGAATCATTAGGTTGTTGACATCAATATTCTTTTTACCGGAATACTCAAGCATTTCTTTAATACCATTATGGTTGGCGATAACGTAAACAAGATCGTTAACCTTAAACTGGTCGTTGCCGCGGGGAATTAAGGTTTCGCCTTCACGTGAGATGGCAACAGCCCGATAATCCAATTTTTCGGTATTTTTGGTAGCTTGTAGTAAGGTGTAATTAATAACAGGTGAATCCTCTTCGAGTTTAAAAACTATAAGTGAAAGCTTTCCGCCCGAGAAATCGACAAACTCAGTTGAGCTGGTTTGCCCCAGCAAGGTATTAATTTCATGGGCTGCCAGCTTTTCGGGGTAGATTAGTGAGTCGATGCCAAGATTCAGGAAAATCTCCTTGTTATTAGGCTGTAGGTATTCCCACTTATCTATTCGGGCAATTACTTTTTTTGCGCCAAGCTTTTTGGCCAGGGTTGCCGACACAATATTTGTTTCCTCAGAGTGTGCCACCGCAATGAACAAATCGGCTTTTTTGATATTAGCCTCTTTCAGCACTTTTATTGAGGTGGCAGAGCCCTGTATGGTGAGAACATCGGCGCTGGCTGTTAAATGGCTAAGCATCTCCTCATCGGGGTCAATCACCGTAACATCGTGGTACTCCTTAGCTAACATTTTTGCTAAGTGCGTTCCTACTTCGCCTGCACCAACAACTATAATATTCATGGTTTATGAATAAAAATAAATTGCAAAGTAATATCATTTTTAATCAAAAGGTACTTGGGAAGTGATAAATAATGTTTATTGGGATGCAAAGGTTTTCGGGGTACTTTCAAGTAAGCTGTGTTTAAAATATCCGGAACTACGCATGTTATGAATGGCTATTTGGTTCTTTGACAATGTCGATATCAATCTATTTGCATGGGTAAACGATACACTTTGGTCAATTATTGCCTTTTTGGCATTAACCATGTTAAGTACCATTTTGCTGCAATTCCGGTTTACAAGTAACAGGTCAACTTCAATGGGCTTACTGTTGCTAATATTTTTTACGCTATCGTTGTATGCAATGGCAATGCTGGTGTTTCCAGTAATGAGCAAAGCCAAACCCGATTTTCGGATTATTTTAGTGTGGCTTGGGATTTCATGATTACGAGATTTGCCAAGGATGATTTCGGTTGGTTTTTGGAGCGAATAATTCCTTATGTAGCCACTGGTTGCATAGCTATGGTTTGTGAGTGAATCGTAACTCACTATCAGCGGGTTTCCTCCATGATTTAAGCATATTACTGAACCTTTTGGTAGTGTGAATACTACCAATTCTGAGTGGTTTTTAACCTTAACTGCATGAGCTGCTCCCAGTGCAAACACCCCAGAAATGGTTATAATGGATAACCTTAAAAATGACCTTTTACGGTTTATGATGAATATAACAATAAACAGTGCAGAAAGTGTTAAAAGCAATTCTTGCCACCCAGAAAAGTATATGTTGCTTATGCTGGCGTAGGGGAAAGAATCGATAAGTTTAAGGCCGGAATTTAAAACCCATGTGGTAAACCCTAGAAGTTTGGCAAGGATTAGGCCTATCGGGTTAATTAGCGAAAGGGCAACCGTGGCTATTGAGAGGTACAGGACAATGGTTGAAAGTGGTATTGCAATTAGGTTTGTTACAAGGAATACCAATGGAAACTGTCCAAAGTTGAATAGCGAAATGGGTAGGGTAAGTATTTGAGCTGCAGCTGAAACTGCCATGAGCGACCAGGTATAGTCTAGTATTCGATTTTTAAAGTTGATAATGTTGTAGATGATAGGATGAAAAACCACAATGGACAAAACCGCAACAAACGAAAGTTGAAAACCTACGTTAAAAAGCATAAACGGGTTGCTTACCAGAAGAATAAAAGCAGCTGCTGAAAGGGTATTGTAGCTGTTGGTTTTTAAGCTGGCGGTTTGCCCAATGGTAAAAAGGGAAAACATGATGGTAGCTCTACAAACCGATGGTGATAGTCCGGTAATAAACGCATACCCCCACAGGACAGCCAAAGCAATGGTTAAGCGTATTACTCCCCAGTATCGTCTTTTGGGTAATAGGGCAATAAAAATAAGCACGATCTCAAATACCAAACCTACATGCAAGCCCGAAACTGCAAGAATATGCATGGCGCCAACCGATGAGTAAACCTTTCGGATCTCATCGTCAAGTAACGATTTGTAACCCAGCATTAATGCGGATACAACTGCCAATTCCTGTCCGCTAATACCGTATTCCTTAAACGTTTCAATTACATAGTCCTGAGCTCTGTACGAAAGATTGAAAATTTTATTCGGATTGCTTCCAATTCTTTCCCAGTAACCTTCTCTAACAGAAGCGCTGTACCTTATACCCTGAAGATACATATACTGTTTCATGTTAAACTGGTGAGGATTGGCTGGAGGTGAAAACTCTCTAAGTTTTGCTGAAATTGCTACAATATCACCGTATTTTAATTGGTAGCTATTGCTGTCAGATACCGAAAAGTATAGCAAAACAGGGGTTGAAGAGCTCATGCTTGCATGTTGGAACGCGTCAATTATTTTGGCTTTAACTTTTACCGTGTTGCTACCAAGTGTAGGCGGTTCGGTGAGCCTTACCAGCATGTTATGTTTCGAGTTTGGTTTAAATGGAGCTTCGGGCTTGCTCACCGAAACGAGCAGGCATCCGAAAATTAAAAGTAAAAGATTGACTACCACCCCAAAAACCCAACGCATGTGCCATAATTTGAACTGTAAGCGAGCGGTAAGCACGATAATGGTTAGAAGGATTGAGAGAGCTATTGCCTGTAATGGGCTAAATAGGTTAGTGTAGTGTTGGATTAAAATGCCAGCTACTAACGGTATTAATAGCCGAAAAAAAGGAACTTCATGTATTGTGGTGGGTATTCTAATCATACTGGTTGTAACGGCAAACCAAGTTACAACTTTTTGATATGCTGGTCAATGGAAAGAGCGATATGAGCTAAGTAAATTTTAGAGAATCGACCCATTTATAGGCATCTTCTTTGGAATTGAAAAATTTTAATGGCAGCCCGTAAACGGTGGTAACCTGAAGGATAAGATTAAGGTAATAGCGTTTGAAAGTACTTCCTTCAAAAATAACTGCGCCATACTTTAATCCTTGTTTTACGGCTTGGGGTATAGCAACCTGCTCAAACCATTTGCGGCTATTGGGGCTTACAACGCCTTGATCTCTAATATCGGATACGTATCCAATAACCTCAAAACCTGACATACGCTGAAATGAGAGTAGTGTAGTGAAAAGCGATTTATATTCCTCAAAGGTTTGATGTCCATGCCAGGTAACCTCGATAGATTTTTTTTCAGGATTGTAAAAAGCTATTGCATAGGTGCTATGAACGATTTCAATTAGTGCCATAACCAATAGGTGTTGTTTACTGCAAAATAAGCAATTTGAATTCCCAAGTCAAGATAGTGTAAACAAACCACTTGTAAAAGTGGACGAAATAGCTTTTTTTGAGGACGGAATACGTTGATATAAAACAAATCGATATTTTTGCTAAAATTCAAAAACTATGTCGTTTTCGTTTGACCCCAAAGATTTTGACAGCATTATTGTTGTTGGCGATAGGGTTTTAATTAGACCCAAAAACCCCGATGAGCGTACTAAATCAGGGCTACTGTTACCTCCCGGAGTGCAGGAAAAACAGAGAGCCCATAGCGGCTATGTGGTTAAGGTAGGGCCGGGTTACCCAATACCTATGTTTACCGATACCGATGAACCATGGAAAAAAAGTAGAAGTGATGCTAAATATTTTCCCCTTCAAGCTCAGGTTGGCGATTTAGCTGTTTACCTTCATGAAAATGCTATTGAAGTTGAGTTTAATAACCAAAATTATGTGATTGTTCCATATTCAGCCATTTTGTTACTTTTCCGTGACGAAGGACTGCTAGAATAAAATTTTATGATTAAAAAAATGGTATAAAAATTTTACAATGTACGTTTTTCGTTTATATTTGCGTCGATACGAATGTGGAAGTATGAAATATTGTGCAGTTTGTAAGTTTTGAATTACAAAAAACAGTAATATCAACAATTATGAAGAAAACGAATCTTATAATCGACATTGTACTCGGCATAGCGGTAGTTGTTCTTTTTGTACTTCATTTTACTTCCGGAAGTAAAAAAGCAGACATAACCCGATCAAAAGGGGAAAGTGTAGTATCAGAACAATTCTCTGCTGCGTGGGTAAACATTGATACCCTTCTAAATTACTACGACATGTACTACGACATGAAACTGGAACTTGAAGAGAGCGGTAAAAAGAAGGAAGCCGAACTTAATGCAAAATCGCGCAGCTTTGAGAAAGAGGCTTACGATTTTCAGGATAAGGTGCAAAAGGGATTATTAACCCGTTCCGAGGCTCAACAACTCCAAACCGACCTTGCAGCAAAGGAACAGCAACTTTACCAGTTACGCGACGAAATGCGTTTGCAGCTCGCCGAAGAGGAGCAGGTTAAACTTCGCCAGATTCACTACAGTATTACAGAGTACCTTAGGGATTTTAATGCCGATAAGGGTTACCATTTAATACTGAGTAATTCATTCGGTGGGCCACTGCTATACGGTAATCCTGCCAACGATATCACAAAAGAGGTACTCGAAGGTTTGAACAAGAGGTACGCTGATTCCAAAAAGAAATAAATACCCACCTATACTAAACCTAAACAAACCCGAAACCCTTTCGAATGTTTAACATGAGAAAGGGTTTCGTTAATTTTGGGGTATGAAGTGGGACAACTTTTTTATCAGGAAAGGTTTTTTGCCGAAAATTGCGATAAGCCCTTCTGTCAATTTGGGACTTTGCGTAGTTATTCCGTGCTATAACGAGCCAAACCTGTTAAAATCGTTGGAATCAGTTGCCTGTTGCAAGCTTCCACCGTGCGATGTTGAGGTTATAGTTGTGGTTAACCATCCCGAGGGGTCACACAACAATGTGGTTGAGGCCTCTATCAAATCGGTTAAAGAGGTTGTGGAGGCAGAAAAGCTTTGGGGCAGCCAGCACTTGCACTTCCATGCGGTGGAAGCATTTAACATCCCGTTCAGGTATGCAGGAGTTGGGTATGCCCGACAGGTTGGGATGGACGAGGCAGCCTACCGGCTGCTAAACGTGAGTAAACCCATGGGTATTATCGCCAACTTTGATGCCGATTCACGATGTGCACCTAACTACTTGATTGAGCTGTATAGGCTTTGGGAACAGTACCCTCATACTGATGCCTGTTCGGTTAGGTTTGAGCATCCACTATCGGGTGATGAATTTACGGCTGAGGTTTACGAAGGTATTGCAGCCTATGAGTTACACCTGCGCTACTATAACCAGGCTTCGCGGTTTGTTGGATTTCCTTTTGCCTACCATACGGTAGGTTCATCAATGGCATGCAGCGCAGAAGCTTACGTTAAGTATGGTGGTATGAATCGCCACCAGGCTGGTGAAGATTTTTACTTCCTTCAGAAGATTATACCTCATGGCCGGTTTCGGGAGCTTAACAGTACATGTGTTTACCCATCGCCCCGGCCATCGGATAGAGTTCCTTTTGGCACTGGTAAAGCCATGAGCAAGCTGGTTTATGCCCACGAATCTATTACAACCTATCATCTTGATTCGTTTCTTAATCTTGAACCGCTTTTTCGGGAAGTGGAAACCTTATACGGCATGGATAATATTGAAACCACCAAATTTATTCGGTCACTGGCCATACCTTTAAAACAATTTCTTTTCAATGTTGATGCCTTAAGGGCCATTGAAAATGTAAGAACCAATGTTTCGTCGGCAAAATCGTTTAAAAAAAGGTTCTACCTTTGGTTCGATGCCTTCATGTTCTTGAAGTACATGAACTTTGCAGCCGAAAATTACTATGGTAAACAGCCTGTTTTTGAGCAGGCGCAAAAATTGCTTGATCTAACCGACGAAAACCAATGTGGGAATGTTGCTACTACTATGGAGTTGCTTTTGAGGTACAGGGCGATGGATTGCAAAGAGTGGTCAATCAAACTCTAAATCCAACTATTAGCACATCGTCAACCTGTTCATTTTCGTCACCGCGCCATTCCATGTGAATTTTGTATAGAATTTCCTTTTGTTCCGGCATCGGTTTTTCCCAAATACTAAGAAAAGTTTCCTTCATGCGTTTAAGCATGAACTTACGGCCATCGGAGCCTCCAAACTGGTCAGCGTAGCCATCGGAAAACATGTAAAAGGTATCGCCAGTCTGGTACTTAATTTCGTGATTGGTAAAAGGTTTAAAATCGTTAAGGTGTACGGCAACAGGCATTTTATCGGCCTTATACTCAAAGAGTTCGCCTTTACGAATTTGGTATAGCGGATTGTATGCCCCTGCCCATTCCAGTTTTTGATTTTGTTTATCGATAACGCAAAGCGAGATATCCATGCCGTCTTTTTGTTCCTCGAACTTACCGGTTTGGCTAAGAGTGGTTTTAATAAGGTTTCGGAGGTTATTAAGGATTTCGGAGGGTTGAAGAATATTGTCCTTGTTTACAATTTCATAAAGGAATGAAACGCCGAGCATGCTCATGAAAGCTCCCGGTACGCCATGTCCGGTACAGTCGGCAGCCACCAGTACAATCTTGTCATTTTTTTGGGTCATCCAGTAAAAATCGCCACTAACAATGTCGCGGGGCAGAAA
This sequence comes from Bacteroidales bacterium UBA4073, assembly GCA_002383425.1. Lineage (GTDB taxonomy): Bacteria > Bacteroidota > Bacteroidia > Bacteroidales > Tenuifilaceae > Tenuifilum. Next base: position 19,087 of record DFYV01000087.1, read on the forward strand.
AAGAACAAAGTGTTCGGGTAGAACATCGGAAATTAGAGTTGAGGTGGGTAAAACTGCAGTTTGTATGCGGCTGGCATACTTAATACTATCGGTAATTTCCTGTTTCTGACTGGTAATGAGGGCATTTTTTTCTTCAAGGATGATATTGGCCCGCTGCTTGTCACGAAACATTTTAAACATTAGCAAAGCAACCATCAGTATAAGGAACGATCCGGCGATTGCTCCAATGATCATCAACTTTTGGCGTTGGATTATCGATTCTTGGAGTTCTTCCTTATTTTTCATCAGGGCAAGTTGCTGTTCCTTCTTTTCGGTTTCGTACTTGGTTTGCATTTCGGCCATTATACGCTGGCTTTTCTCGCTAAATATCTCATCCTTAATCTTAGCCGCCTGCTTGAAGTATGCGTGGGCACGCACCAAATCGCCTCGATTTTCGTAGAGTTTCGATAAACGTTCGTAGCTGTAGCGCAATGTTTCCTTTAATCCTAATTTTTCCGATAGCCTTGAGCATTCAATAAATGCCAGTTCAGCTTCATCGTACCGTCCCTGACGGAACAAACTTTCACCTTTTGCGTAGAGTGCTGCTGTGGTTTCGTAAAGAAGGTTGTTTTTTCGTGCCTGCTGTAAGGCACGATTGATGTATGTATTTGCCTTGTCCCAATCGCGAGCCCAGCTGTAAATGCTTCCCAAATTGGTATTTACCTTGGATATCTCACTTTCTTCATGGAGCTCATCAAAAATATTCAGCGCCTGATTGTAGTAAAATCTTGCACTATCGAACGCCATAAGTATTTCGGATTGCTTGATCTTGTACAGGGAGTCTTCCCACATCTCGCCAAAACGGGCTACAAACCTATTAGTGGCAAGGCGTGAAAAAACGTTCCCAATGTTTTGTAAGGTTTGTCCCTCTTCCTTTTTCTTTTCATGTTTGCGGAAGAGTTCAAGAGCGGTTTTATGGTAACCTAAGGCTTTAAGGTAATTAGCTTCGTTCTCGTCAGTTGCAAGGGTACTTTGCGATAGGTTTTCGTAAATCATTCCAAGCCCCGAGTTGCAGGTGGCTATGCCTTCCTGGTCATTTATGCCCTCAAATGTTCGCAAAGCTTTTTGGTATTGTTCAAGGGCAAGCTGAAAGTTGCTTAAAGCGATGTGTGTACGCCCAATATTGAGGTAGGCAATTGCCAGGTAAAAGGGTTGATCGCCCATGCGTTCCTTAAGTTCAACCTCTTTCCGGTAGCACCATAAAGCGCTATCGTATTGGGCAAGGTCATAGTAAATACGTCCAACTCCACTGTAGATGCTGCGGGCAATCTTTTTCCAATCTCCAAGTTGTTCCTTAATAAGTTCCAATGAGCGATGGATATAGACACGTGCCGAATCGTTTATGCCCTGCTGTTGCATTATTTTTCCCAGCCGGAAGTAAGCGTAAGCCTGATACCTTACGCTGTCCATCTCTATTGCCTGTTTGAGCAATAGGTTGGCATAATGCTGTGATTTTTCAAATGAGTCGATGTAAAAGTACGATGTGGAAATTCCTTTATAGGCCTCAAGCATGTAGTTTTTGAACTCCTTCTTTAGGGCTAACTCCAACGCTTTGCTGTATAGTTCAATGGCCTCGTTATCCATGTAATTGTCCGATAAAGCATCTCCCTTGTTAAGGTAAGCTTTGGCAAGTAGTTCATCGTTTATTTTACGGGCTGCAGCTATGGCTTCGTCGGCATACTTAAGGGCTTCGTCGGTACCTGAGGCTGAGGTTACTTCTGTCAACCTGATAAGAATTTCAACTTTATCTTTACCTTTTGAAGCCGAAAGTAAATTTAACAAGCTGTCGCGTTGGCTTGCCTTTGTGGTGATAAACACACAGCTTAATGCTAAAAGGGTGATTGCTATTGCTTTTGCCCTCATGGTAGTATTACTATTTGTGAGCAAATTACTAAAGATTACGTCATTATGCAAAGGAAATTGATAAAATTAGATAATAGTAAAAACAAATTCCATAAAATGATGTTATATTAGGATGTAAATGTTGAAGTGTACTATGAAAAAAACGGTTTGGTTTACAGGAGTTATTGCTCTTATGCTCCTACAGGTTGGCTGTGGAAAACGGCAAACAACAGAAAGTAGTACAAGTACAGTTTTTGTGAGCATCCTACCGTTAAAGTATTTTGTCGAAAGTATTGCCGATTCTTCCGTACAGGTTAAAGTGTTGGTACCCCCAGGCAGTAGCCCCGAGATGTTTGAGCCAACCCCTCAGCAAATGACCGAGTTGGATGTTGCAAAGCTTTACTTTGCCATAGGCCTTCTCGATTTTGAGAAAGGGATGGAGCAAAAGCTGAAAGATAATGCACAATTCAGGTACGTTAACCTATCACATGGGCTTGATCTGATCGGGGAAGAGCGTGAGCATGATAATCACACTTCTGCCAATGGGCAACACCATACGGTTGACCCACACACCTGGATGTCGGCTGTTAATGCTAAATTGATGGCTAAAACCATTGCTCAAAACCTTATCGCCCTTTTCCCCGAAAGGGAAAGTGAGTTCAACTCAAATCTTACCCGTTTAGTTGCCCATATCGATTCTGTTGATAATGCGGTTCGCAATATCCTGGTAGGTTCTGGTCGTAGAACTTTCATAATTTATCACCCAGCTTTGGGCTACTTTGCCCGCGATTACCAGTTGACTCAGCTAAGCATTGAGCAGGAAGGGAAAGAACCATCGGCTAAAGGGGTTATGGAGGTGGTAGAGCGCTGCAAGGCCGAAGGCATAACAACAATTCTTTCGCAAAGCCAGTTCGACGCTCACAATGCCCAAACCATAGCCAAAGAACTGGGAGGTACAGTGGTAAAGGTAGATCCTCTTCAGGAAAAATGGGACGAAGGAATGATTCATATAGCAAATGCTATAGCAGGTAATCTAAAATGACAAACAAATCCGAAAAATTGATTGAGGTAGTTAATGTGACTGCCGGTTACGGGAATAACATTGTTTTGCGTAATGTTAGCTTAACCGTTTACAGTAACGATTTTATTGGCATTATTGGCCCTAATGGGGGAGGAAAAACCACGCTGATCAAGCTGCTTATCGGTCAGCTTAAACCATTTAGCGGCGAGGTTATTTTTTATACCAAGGTCAATGGTTCGCTTATAGGCTACCTGCCTCAAATAAGCCATATTGATAAAAGCTTTCCAATATCGGTACACGAAGTGGTACTATCGGGGCTTTTGGAAAAGAAGGGTCTTTTTGGAGGGTACAGCCGCGACCAGAAAGAAACTGCGTTTAACCTGATGAAACAGGTGGGTATTGAACATTTGAAAGATAAGAACATAGGGCAGCTTTCAGGTGGGCAGCTGCAGAGAACTTTGCTTTGCCGTGCCCTAGTAGCCGAGCCTCAAGTGCTTATTCTTGATGAGCCAAACACATACGTGGATAGCAGCTTTGAAGGGGAGTTGTACGAGATGCTTCGCAAGCTGAATGATAGAATGGCTATTGTGATGGTATCGCACGACCTGGGAACCATTACATCGTATGTTAAAACCATTGCCTGCGTTAACAGTACCCTTTTTTATCACCCATCGAACCAAATCACCAACGAGCAGCTTGCTGCGTACAACTGCCCCATACAGCTCATTGCCCACGGGCCAGTACCCCATACCGTTTTACTTGACCATAATTTGGATAGTAAGCAGAATAATCAACAATAACCAGTTAGCCATGCTTGAGTACCTTAGCCAGTTTTTTCATTACTCGTTCATTCAAAATGCCTTTTTTGCAGCAGTATTGCTGTCGGTAATAACAGGATTTATTGGGTCATATATAGTAGTGAGGCGACTTGTATTTTTGAGCGGAGGTATTACCCATGCGTCGTTCGGAGGAATAGGAATAGCCTGGTACTTTGGCCTAAACCCCATACTTGGGGCATCAGTTTTTTCGGTACTTTCGGCTTTAGGGCTTGAGTACCTATCGCAGGGAAGAACCTTGCGGGATGATTCTGCTATTGGCATGCTATGGTCGTTTGGGATGGCAGTGGGGATACTATTCGTTTTCCTTACCCCTGGGTATGCACCAAACCTGATGTCGTTCCTGTTTGGCAGTATTCTTACCATATCTAAAACCGATGTTTTATTGCTACTCATACTGGCCCTTTTAACCCTTTTGTTTTTTTCAGTATTCTATCACCCAATACTTTTTATGGCCTTTGATATCGATTTTGCAAAAACCCAAAACGTACCGGTTAAATTTATAGGCTACACCTTGTCGGTGCTTATTGCACTTTCAATTGTTTTTGCTTTAAGGGCCGTAGGCATCATTCTTATCATATCGTTATTTACCATACCTGCTAATATTGCCAATACTGTAACCTACCGATTTAAATGGATAGTAATTCTATCTTCCTTAATTAGCTTAATATCGATAGTTACAGGAATAGTTATTTCGTATAATCTAAATGTACCTTCGGGTGCAACCATCATCATCACCATGATGGTCATATACCTGGCAACAAAATTGGTACAGCAGCTTAGGCATCGAATGTTTAGATTGCGGGTTTAGCTATGCCATATTGGCTTCAGTGGTTTACAATTCAGTGGGTATTCAAGTCCCAAAACTTTCAGGATAACCCGCTTAAACTTTTCCCCAATAAGTCGGGACAGGCTGTGTTGTTGGACAGGAAACTGCCTTGCAATCCTTTACGGTACATAAACACGACCGTTTGCAGTAAGCCAAAAAATCAACTATAAAGTCAACTTTTTTCTTTATTTATGAAATCGGATTACAATATATAGCAAAATAAATTTGTATTATCAAAAAATTTTCGCTTATTTTTGCAATCAATTTACATAAATTGAAGAAACGATGATAATTAACTTCAGTATTCAAAACTTTGGGTCAATTAAGGACAAGCAAACATTGACCTTTGAAGCTGACAAATCAGACCATCTTGAAAGTAGTTACATCATTAATACAAATGGACTACGTCTTTTAAAGATTGCATTAATCTATGGTAGCAATGCATCAGGCAAAACCACTATTTTACAAGCGCTTGAGTTTTTAAGAAGAATTGTACTTAAACCTGAAACCAAAAAGACGGATGAGTTAGATTTTCAGCCATTTTTATTTGATTCTGAAACACCTAAACAAAATTCGGTAATTAGTATTGAGTTCTTAGCAAACGATACCAAGTATTACTATGAAGTAGAGTTCGTCAAAAAAGCGATAGTTAGTGAAGTACTAAACTTTTACAATCCTAACAAAGCGAATGTATTTAAGCGAAACACTGACTTAGAAAATCAATTTACCAAAATCAAGTTTGGAAGTAAAATTAAAATTGATAGGGTCATTGAGAAAAACTTAGAAGCTAATACTCTATGGAACAATACCGTACTGGGTGGATTTCTGAAAACTAATGTTGATATCAAAGAGCTTAACAAAGTAGTCGAATGGTTTAAAAACTATTTACAACCTTTGATATATGCAAAAACACAATTGGAAGGTTTTGTAACTTCAAAGATTGAAAAGGGTGAACTATCAAAACTTGATGTAATAAATGTACTAAAAAAAGCTGATTTACACATTTCGGATATAGTAATTCAGGAAAAAGAAGAAGAAATATTTAATAGATTCATTGATATCTTAGATAGACTACTTAAGGTTTCTCCCGATGAGGTAAAAAAAATAGAGGAAAAGGGGAAGGAAACATCTGTAAATATCGAGTTTGAACATACTGTCAATCAAGCTAAATATACATTACCAATAGAATTGGAATCACAAGGAACTAGAAGGTTTTACGGTTTTGCAGGATTACTGGTACTCCTGATTAAAAATTCTACAGCTTTTCCTATTGACGAATTAGAATCATCACTACATCCCGATCTTTACACACATTTTATACTTTCTTTCTTACTAAATACTAACAAGTCTCAACTCATTGCTACTACTCATAACAGAGAAATTCTTGACAATAAAGATATTTTTAGAAACGATGCTATTTGGTTTACAGACAAAAATGAAAACTGCTCAACCGAATTATACTCATTGGCTGATTTCGACAGCTCAATAGTGAGAAATACTACCAATATTTTAAACGCATACAAAAGTGGGAAATTAAGGGCGACACCGAATTTAGGCGATATCTTCATTGATTTGAAAAAATGAGACAATCAAGAAAGATTAGACGTCAGCTTACGCCTACATTTGCATTTGTTGTGGATGGAGAAACTGAAATTTGGTATTTGCAGATGCTCAAACGCTTGGTCAAGACTACATAATAGTTGATGGTTGATGGTTGATAAGCGTTGTT
>DFYV01000109.1 GCA_002383425.1 Bacteroidales bacterium UBA4073
TTTTTTTATATGTAGTTAAAATGTAGTTTATATGTTGTATTTTAACTCTCAGAAGAGTTGGTAAAGAATATTGAGTCCAGTCAAAAAAGGCCAAAAGCAAACGCGTCATTGGGAGGAGGCACGACGAAGCAATCTGTTGCTCAACGAGATATAGATTGCTTCGCTTAGCTCGCAATGACGGGACTACCTTTTTAGACTCAACTCATTCATTAATCAACATTTATCATTTTCTTCCAAAACTACCTTCCTTCTATCTTCCTCTAAATTCTTCTAACTTCTTCTAATTCAAACTTCTTCTAACTCCCTCTACCTTCCTCTAACTCCCTCTACCTTCCAATTCTACTATTACCAGTTCTTTTCGGGTCATTCTGAATCTTTCAAAGTCTATAGGCATAATCTCTTACGCAAGTCGTGCCTAATCCTTTTTCCTATGCATTAAATACCTTGTCAAGGCGTAAGCAAGGGAAAGTAAGGCCATAAATGCCGAGATATTTCCAATGTAATCGCCGTGACGGGCATAGTAAGTGGTGGCATTATTTGCCCGAATTGTCCCCTTGATTACGCCCCGTTTCCACCATCCAAGGGAATCGATTACATCGCCACGCTGGTTGATAATGGCCGAAATACCCGTATTGGCTGAACGGGCAATTGAGCGGCGCATTTCGATGGCACGTATGCGTGAAAATGAAAGATGTTGCCTGTACCCAGGTGTATCGCCCCACCATCCATCGTTAGTAATAACAAAGAGCAGGTTTGCGCCATTGTTTATATATCCAGCCACATACTCCCCAAAAACAGACTCGTAGCAAATGATTGGGCCAACACCATATAAGCTATCGGTTGACCTAAATACCCCCCGGTGAGGCTGGGTTCCTAAACTTCCGGTTATCCCCCCTAAATCAATTGATAGTTTCTCAAGGAATTTGAGATGTTGGGGGTAAGGCATCATTTCGACACCAACAACAAGCTTCGATTTGTGGTAAACGGGAAGATTAAACAAGGTATCAACCTGTATGGCCGAATTATACCTATCGTAGTAGTACCTATCATCATACGGAAGTTTGCGGGCAGTAGGCGATACAGGCTCTCCGGGTTCGTAAAGCTTCAGTGAAACCAATCCGCTTATCCACATCACATGCCGATGTCGTTCAACAAATGCTTTTATCCTTTGTATGCTTTGGTTATCAGCAAGCTGGTGTTCCCAAATCCGATCATCGATGGCGGTTTCGGGGCAAACTACATACCGCACTGAGCTATCGATATTCTCTTCGGCAAGGTTAAGCATGATATCCAGCTGCTGATCGTTGGTTAACCCGCTAAACTTCTCATTATAAGGGTCGATATTAGGTTGAACAATCAACACATTTACCGCATCGCCTTTATCCTCATAGTTAAAGTAGATGTAAAGCGATAGGGCGAAAGGAATAGCAAAAAAGAGTAGCACATCGGAAAAGAACCAGGCAATTCGGCCGTAAATTTTTTCGCGGTAAGCCGAAATCTGCGAAACAATAAAAAAGTTTACCACTAAAATCCATAGCGATCCGCCTAAAACCCCCGTGTACTCGTACCACTGTATTACCATAGGATGGTTACCCAAACTATTGCCTAAGGTTAACCACGGCCAGTTAATCTCTGAGTTATGAAAAAACTGTTCCCACGCAATCCAAAGTGTTACAAAAGCAAAAGCGCCAATGGTTTTATTTGTATTGATATGGATGAAGTGGTAAATACTAAAGACTATGGTCATCAGTAGTGCGGTAAGAACAACCGCCAAAAGGGCACCAATCAGGGTGGCATTGTATATCCACCAGGTGGCAAGCAAGTTCCAAATGAAAAACGAAAGGAAAACATACGCAAAAATTTTCCAAAATCCTCTCTTTTGTTCAACCAGACGATAATATGAAACAAAAAGCGGCACAAAGGCAATAAATATGGTATAGCTTGGAAGTCCTTCGTACCATGGGAGTGCTAAAAGCACACCCGAAAGAACCATAAGAAAAGTGTTAGATTTTAGTATGTTCGTAAGTTGAATAAACATTGATATTTATAAAAATAATGCGTAAAGATAAGCTATTTGGGATTCCATCAAAGCCCATAAAAGTTAAAAGTTAAAGGTTCAGGGTTTGAGGTTCAAAATTCCAGATTCAAAATTTCAGATTCAAGGTTCAGGGTTCAACGTTCAAGGTTCAAGGTTCAACGTTCAAGATTCAAGGTTCAAGGTTCAAGGTTCAAGGTTCAAAATCAAGTTNNCGTAATTCGTAATTTGAAATTCAAATGAAATCAACTATCAACCATCAACCATCAACCATCAACCATCAGCTGTCAACCAGTATGCCATACACAAAATGCTTGAAGCAAAGGTTTTAGACAATAGCATTACGTAGTTTAACACTATTTCTCTATTCCACCGACCATAAAGGTCGGTTGTTTGATAATAAACGGTATATTTGCACTGTTTATGAATGAATCGACCATGCTTTTAACCCTGCTACTTAAGGGAATGATTATTGGACTGGCTGCAAGCATACCGCTTGGCCCCATTGGGGTTATTTGCATTCAACGAACCATCAATAAGGGCAGAATAAGCGGATTTCTATCGGGTTTAGGGGCTGCCACCACCGATACCTTTTTTGCAGCCATAGCAGGGTTTAGCCTATCGTTCATTATCAACTTTCTGGAAACTCGCCAAACCATCATCGAACTTATTGGCGGAGCTATTGTAGTTTTTCTGGGGATTAAGATTTTTACAACCAATCCCATCGTACAGCTTAAGCGGAATAAACGAAAAAAAAATAACCTGCTGGAGGATTTCATGTCGGTACTGCTCCTGACAGGTTCAAACCCTCTGGCAGTATTCCTATTCATTGCCCTTTTTGCCACAGCCGGAGTAATTAGCCACGATCAAAGCCTATGGGTAAACCTTATAGCTCTTGCTGGGGTTTTTCTGGGTGCAGCCCTCTGGTGGTTCATACTCACATCAACCGTAAGCTATTTCCGCAAACATTTTAGGCTTAAACAGCTTTGGTGGATTAACAAGATATCGGGGGCAGTAATATTCACCTTAGGCGGTTTGGCAATTACCAACGTCATTTACAAAATCTTTTTTTAGCCCTTTCGTGCCATAATCAGCAAATTTTCCCCCTACCAACTCCATCATTAGGCGCTTTTCTTTCAAATTGATGTATTTTTTGGCATAATATTTTTGACAACCTTCTGTAACTCTTTATTGTCAAACATTACAGAAGAAAATGTTTTCATTCAACTTTGAAAGATCTGTTTGGTTCTGGCTTGTCCAGGTTAGGTTTTGTTAGTTTAACCACAATAGGTGTACTTGTATAGATTTATGCAAATAAAGTGGTAAAAATTTCAAAATAACACTATATTTGGCTTGTTCTTTAATTTGAAAATCAATCCAAATGAAAGTTACAAGTAAACTCATAGAGATTTTTTCGTTTAATGTTGAAACGAGTAAGCCAAAGGATTTTGCCGATAAGTTTACACAACTAAGCCTTGCATCAATTCCATCTATACTTATTTTTTTAATCCTTGCGATTAACTCAGCTACCAGTTCAACAATAGCTCTTGCAGCCGTTAATTTTGCAACCATACTAATAGCATCCATTTTACTTTTTATAGTTTTTCGCACAAGTCGTTATAACGGGTTAAGCTTAAGTGTAGCTTATATTTTTGGGTTAAGCATCTTGGCCAATATCCTCTTAGGGTCAACAAACCTTGCCCTTTTAGTGGCCATGCTAATACTTCCCCAGCTGTTTTTTTGCTCTACAACATTTAGTAAAGCATCGGTAACACTGATTGCATTTGCCGTGTTGTTAACCATTACACTTCTTATACTTCCTGCAATAGGGGTTCCCGTTGAGAATATTTTTTATGTAAACCGCTATTTTATTAGCGCCGGATTTATTCTCTACCTAATAGCATTCGCGTTACTATTTTTTTATAGAACAAAGCAGCTACAGGAGTTAGAGATAAAAAACATCGAACTCAAGAATGACATTAAAAAGCGTAGCGAGAATCTGGCAAAGCTATCGCACGACATTCGAACACCGCTTAACAATATTGTTATCATCTCAAATATTCTATCGAATCAACTTCAGGATGAAAAGCTTAAGGATTTGATTGACACTATTCTGGCATCGTCGAATAACCTTATGAGCACCTTAAACAGCATGATTGACCTTTCCGTCAGTGAAATGCCAAAAGACTCCGACACGCTTTTGCCCTTCGACCTCCAAAATACGCTTAACAACACCCTTCGGCTCTTTGCCACCCAAACAGAAACCGTAAGTTTCACGCTTAAGTACGATGAAAGGCTACCAAAAAACTTGCATGGCGACCCAATTAAACTCAAGCAAATTTTCCTCAACATTGTTGAAAGCATCATTAAAAACAAAAGCTCCCAGAAAGTTATACTTGACATCAAACTCAACAAAATGCAGGAAACCAGTGATGGCATTGACATTTACGTTGAATTGAAAACCAATTCGCCCCTACTCCTGCACCAAGCCGATGGTATAGCAATGACATCGCTAACCGATAGTTCAACAGTTTTAAGCAACCAGGTATTCATTGAAATGCTTGACCTTAAAATTGCAGAAAAATACATCGGTGAAAACGGAGGCAAACTCAACGTAAAGTTATCGTCACAAGGTGCTCAAATAAACTTTAATTACAGGTTGCTGAAAGTTTCCACTTCGCTGAAATATGAAATACCACAACCTGCTCCAGCAGATAAACCCCTAACCGAAACAGTAAGGCAAAACCTTGAAGCAAGCAGACCCAGTGGCATACCTACACCTGAGGTTAAGCTGGAAAATGCCAACGTTTTACTGGTTGAGGACAACCTTATCAACCAAAAAATTGTACTGCTCAGCCTGAAAAAACTCGTAAAAAATATCGACGTAGCCGTAAACGGTAAGGAAGCCCTCGATAAGTTTGGTACCAGCAAGTACGACCTCGTACTTATGGATGTTCAAATGCCCATTATGAACGGTTATACAGCTGCCAAAAAAATCAGGGAAATTGAAGTAAGTTCAAACTCACATACCCCAATTATTGCCATTACGGCCAATGCCTTACTGGGCGACAGGGAAGAATGCTTTGCTGCCGGTATGGACGATTACATCAGCAAGCCCTTTCAAATTGAGGTGCTGATACAAAAAATGCGTAACCTGCTGGAGGCAAAACATTAGTAATTGTCAAATACCCTTGGGTTAAACAAGGAGTATCCGAACGATAAATTCACAAAAAACTGTTTTTCCATGTTCCTGGGGTAGCGCGAAACCGATAATGTTACAGGGCCTATAGGGGAATTGTAAATCAGCGAGGCCGACATCAAGTACTCCCGATTTTTAAAATTTTGACCATAGTATGCTAAACCACTGCTATCGGTAAGAATAGTTTTATAGGGCTGGTAAACAAAAGCATCAATACGGAAGCTTATATTATCCCTAACAGTAACCACAGGAGTTAACCCCATGGCAACATACCGGTTTGTACGGAATTCCTTTAGGAACATTACCCTGGAATGTGGAGTTGGGGAATACTGATTCAAGGAGAGTATGGTAGCCCAGTAATTATCAAAGAAACGTTGCGACGACCAGTAAGCATCTACATGCAAACCCAGCCAAAAGGTACGCCCCACTAACCTATGATAGCTTTCATTATGGATATATGCCGTGACAAACGATTGGTAGCTGTCCGATTCCGAAAGCTGCAAGGCGGTTGTACCAGGACTATGTATTTCGTGGCCGTAGTAACCTGAAACCGACAAAACCTGACACCTTCCCCGATTGGCATACTGCTTAAAGTTGAGAGTGTTCTTCTCCAACTTAAGCCCACCCTTAACGAATCGGAAAACGGTTTTATCGGGAATATCGAATGAGTAGTAGTTTTCGGTTTGGTAGTATTCATCTAACTTTTCACCACCCGACACAAATAGTGAAGTATTTAATGCACTTGACTGGCTAAAGCGTAATGCCAAAGTACCAAAACTCTCATTCTGTATGGCATAGGCAGGTTTAATGTCTTCAAAAAAAGGAATCGGATTGCCACTATGGTAGTCGTACCGGTTAACAACAAAGGCCGAAACAAGCGATATGGGTATTCGTGTGGGAAAAGTTTTCATGGCTGTGAGCCTTGCGCTACTGTGAAATCTACCAAAGTAGATATTCCCGTATAACGTATTCGATGTTCGGGTTAACCAAGTGTGCGAAACGGAGAAAAATCCCCCATTCCCTATATCGGACGACAAGTTAAGCCCTAAACCAAGGCTGGGATACTTATTCAGTATTACTGGCATATCCACGTCGAAAATCCCATCATACCTATTAAAAACCAACTCGGGCTCCATACGGGCAAATACTTCATCGGACATCAACCGGTAATAGTTTGCCTTAAAGTGGTCAAAGGTAACAATGCTAAATTTGCTCTTCAAAACCCTATCGATGTATTTTTTCTGTTTTTGGTTTAGACCTAATACGTTGATTTGGTCGATGTACAACGGGGGTAGGCTCTCGCGAAACCTTTTGCGGGCATTGGTAAGACTATCGGGCAAAACTCTTTGGTGAACCCGCAGCTTAATGCTATCCATCAAACTCCAAGCCGATTGGTAACCCAAACCCACAATTTCGTCAACCCGATCAAAATCCCAAAGGCCAACGTTTGTGAAACGCATATCTATAACAATTCCAATTGAATCAGGAATATCGTAGTTGGTCATACCCACAATCATCGCCTCAAGCTGCTCAAGAGGGTCTTCGTCCGACGGGATCTTGGAGTTGTTAGCCACTTTACTTCCGATAATAAAATCGGGCGAAAACTCCATTAGCGCCTCGGCCCATGGGAAGTTGTTGTAAATTCCCCCATCAAAAAGCAGAACGGTATCAATGTATATCGGCTTAAAGTATAACGGGAAGGTCATCGATGCTCTGATGCTTTTTCCCAGGTTGCCATTACGGAAGTAAACAATACGTTTGGCCACCACATCGGAGGCATTGCACCTAAAGGGAACAAAAAGACTGTCGAAATTGCCACCCGAAACGGCAGTTCCCTGTGCAAAAAGTTCATCAAAAGCTATATCCATACCAACGGATGAAATAAAACTCGAAGCCACTTTGGGCTTTATACCCTTGGTTGTGAGCATTAGTCCAATACTCAGGTTTTCGGCATCGCTCAATGAGAAATCGTTGATGTTAAACTTGAACGATTCGTCAATTATTCCTTTGCTCCAGTTGTAAAAGTCGCGCGTTTTGAACAGCTCAACCATCTGGTCGGGCGAATACCCCATGGCATACAACCCACTAATAATAGCACCCATCGACGTTCCCGATACATTATCGATTGGTATTCCGTTCTCCTCTAATGCCTTTATTACACCTATGTGAGCCAACCCTTTTGCACCTCCGCCACTCAGTACCAGGCTTACCCCTTGTGCACTTAGTATTTGCGGAAATATGAGCTGTACTATAATTAGGAAATATTTGATTCGACTCATGGTTAAAGGAAATCTTTCGCCAAAATTAAGGAATCTTGACGGTCAAACCAAAAAGGTATAAATGACGGCTGCTAAAACGATTAATTCTTTTTTTGAAGTGCTAGGTAAGAAAAAGTTAAAAGTTAAAGGATAAAAGTTCAAGGACAAAAGTTCAATATTCTAAAAATCAAGATTCAAAACCTTTGTATTACTAACAACGAACAACAAGCAACGAACAACCGTTAATCGTTAAACGTTAAACGTTAAACGTTAAATGTTAAACGTCAAACGTCAACCTTTTCGGGGTTTGAGGTTCAAAGTCCAAGGTTAAAGGGTAAAGGACAAAAGTTCAATATTCTGGTACTACCCTTATTTTATTGGTTA
>DFYV01000038.1 GCA_002383425.1 Bacteroidales bacterium UBA4073
GCCTGCCCCGCCTGCCCTGTAGCTTTAGCGTATCAGGTTAGCGAAGCGTATCGGGGGTCTTTGCGTAAAAACTTGGCGTTCTTTGCGGTTTTATATCATCAGTTTATATTTTCATTATTTCAATTTTTTACACCAAAGGTAATATTGAATCGTTATAATCATGCTCGTGTGTGTCTAAAATCTGTCATGGGTGTTTCAATTTTTCTATATCGTTGTCTGTCTCCTATACTTGGGGGTAAAAACTGCTAACAAGGAAATCAAAAATTTACCCAAATCACAGGGTGACAGTATTTTTCATATCAGCAGAACGATAAATAGATAGCTGTTTTTTAAGAAAGTTGATTTTTTGGGGACCGGTTTCGGAAATAAATCATATTTTTATAGGGAATTTAAAACATCAACATGTCTTATTTTGTTTATTAACAAATTTTCAAAATACCGTTGCATTGAGCAAATTCTAAATGAGTTTATCGAAATAAATTTCAGAAGACACCCATATATACTTATGAAACAATTTTTAAAACTTTTTACGATTTTCTTCTTAGGTATGACTCTAATTCAGGGGCATACCCTTAACGCTCAGGTAAATGATAGTTCCGGTAATTACGTTTTACTAATCTCTCTTGATGGTTTTAGGTGGGATTACCCCAACATGTACAGCACCCCCAATATCGATGCGTTTGGGCGTGATGGTGTTAGAGCTCAATCGCTCATCAGCTGCTACCCAACAAAAACTTTCCCTAACCATTACAGCATAGCCACGGGTTTGTATCCCGACCATCATGGTATTGTAAACAATTCGTTCTACGACAAGGAGTTGGGTTACTACCGGTTTGGCGATAGAAAAAGTGTTGAAAACGGTAAGTTCTACGAGGGCGAACCCATTTGGGTAACTGCCGAAAAGCAAGGAATAAAAACCGCTTCGTTCTACTGGGTAGGTTCAGAGGCTCCCATTAAGGGCATTCAACCAACCTATTGGAAACGGTACGCACAAAATGTCACTTTCACTCAAAGGGTTGATACCGTTATTAAGTGGTTTTCCTTACCCACTGACCAACGCCCCCGCCTGGTTACCTTTTACTTCCATGAACCCGATGGGGTTGGTCATGCCTATGGACCTGTATCGCCTCAAACCAAAAAGGTTGTGGAACAACTCGATAGCCTGATGGGATATTTTTTGACCAGATTGTCTGAACTTCCAGTTGCCACAAAGCTAAATATCATCATCCTATCGGATCATGGTATGGCAGAAATTTCGTCTGATAAGGTAGTAAACCTTTCGGACTACATCNNATAAGGGAATGTTCAAGTACATATCGGGGGGCAATCCTGTTTATACCTTGCAACCCTTGCCCGACCAGTATGCTGAGGTGCTTTCAAAGTTGAAAGTTATTCCTCATCTTAAAGTTTGGGAACGTAACGAGGTTCCAAAACGCTACATTTACGGAAGCAACCCCCGTGTTAACGACATACTGGTTGAAGCAGAGTTGGGATGGAGTGTGTCATGGACAAACAATGAAGATAGCTACACCGGTGGAACTCATGGCTACGATAACCTTATTCCCGATATGCAAGGAATTTTTTATGCCCGTGGCCCAGCTTTCAAAAGTGGTTATGTAAGCCCATCGTTTTACAATGTGAATGTTTACTCAATAATTGCCCACATTTTAAATCTAAAACCTGCCCAAACCGATGGAAATTTGGATGAGGTAAGGGGGATGCTGAAATAAAAATATGTAACTATCACACCCTCTACTTCACTGGCAAATAGGCTGCTTTATTGATTTCTTCAACCGATTTGATAGGTTTAGGAGGATTAAGATATTGGGCAATGAACTTGTAGATTTTAACCCTTATCTGCCTTGCAGCTTTGGTATCGATACGGTCGAAGGAATGACCTCCAGGCATATCCTGAAATATTTCATACTCAAATTTCTTACCCTCTGCCTTTAGCGATTTTATTAACGATTCCACTTCTATCACGTAAACGTCATCGTCGTTGGTGTTGGTGTGTATAAGCAAGGGGGTTTTGAGCTTATGGGCCTGCCATGTAGGCGAACGGCGGCGGTATTCGGCAATATCCTCGCGGGGTGTTTTACCAATGTGGTAATCGGCATCGTATAGGCTGCGGTACTCGTCGTCGGCGTAGCCGTAACGCATTATCATGTCCGAAACAGGAACGCCTGCAAAGGCGCAAGCATAGCTGTCGGGGTGTTCAAAGATGTTGTGCAGGGCAATCATCCCTCCATGGCTCCAACCAACAATGCCCACACGGTTTCCATCAACAAAGTCGTAGTTCTCGACCATATAGTTACGGCTGGCAAAGACATCCTCATTCTCCAACCCTCCATAATCAATTTGACGCCAGAGACCCTCACCATACCCTGTGCTCCCGCGATATTCGGGTGCAACCACAATATAACCTTGCGCTATCATTTCGCGCACAATATGTGTATGGTAGGTAGTAAAATCGGCATGAACTCCCCCATGCGGCAAAACAATTAATGGGTATTTTTTTGCCGGGTCAATATTGCGGGGTATAAATACGTATGTCCAAAATTTTAGGGGATTGTTGGCGCCCATTGCCGTTGGATTTTTCACCTTGGCGGGTGGTGGTCCGTATATAAAAACCTTGTCGATAAAAGCTACATCTCCCAATCGGTTAAACCATAGCACATCGTCAACCTGTTTCTCAAGGACATCGATTCTGTGGTTAAGACTTTCATTTTCTTTTTTGAGCTCATCAATCTTACCTTCAAGGTTTTGCCCGGTTTGCGCTGCTACAGGCAGTATTGCCATAGCCATAAGCAAGGTAACAAAATATCGTTTCATGTTTTTTTTGGTTTGATTTTGATATGAGTAAAAGGTTTAGTAAAGTTAACGAATAAAGTGCAATGAAGTTGATAGTTGATGGTTGATGGCANNCGGAAAAAGGAATCTTTAATTCGTAATTCGTAATTCGTAATTCGTAATTCGTAATTCGTAATTTTGAACCTTGAACCTTTATCCTTATCCTTTTATCTTATTCCTCAAAAATCTCTCCTTTTAAAAATGATATACGAAAGAGTAGTAAATAGCACGATGTAGGCGATGGCAACAGCTATATTTTGGGAAAGTGATGGGATGTTGTTAATTGTTTCAATGGCATTCATAGTGCTGGTATCCAGCTGATTGTTTATGTTGAACTGTTTAGCCATTATACCCAAAAAGTCAGGCATAGGGGTTAGGTTCGAAATTACCTTTACCGGCATAAGCTGAGATGCAGCATCGGGTAGGAAGAGGCGCAACATGGGTTCAATTATGGCAAAATAGAGAAGGTATATTACAATGGTGAGGGCTATGTTTCGGGTTAGAACAATAATAAGTAAAGCGATAGAAAAGTAACCAAGCATCTGAATGAATAGCACCAGAATGTAGCCGTAACCGGTAAAAAGGTAGTCCCATGAATTTAGCACAGGGGTGGCAAAAAGGGCAACCAGTGTAATAAGAATGACAGCGTAGAGGGCAATTAGCAGCAAAAGCAATAGCTTTGCCATGAAAAGCTGATTCCTGTTAAATCCATCAAGCAAACTGCGGCGATACGTACCGAAAAGAAAATCGTTACCGCCAATAACAATGAACAACAAAGCAAGTATCAAATTAAACCAGCTGGCTAACCAGGCAACAGTACCCCACGTGTAGGGTTTTGAGAGTAAGATATTGGTTTCAATCCCGTTGAGGTTAAGGGTGGCTTTGTTTGCAACCATCAGCACCAAAAGGAAAAGGATGGCATGTAACAGTATTAGCACCCAAAAGGTGGCGTAACCAAAAGTCTTTATCAGCTCTGCTTTTAATGCTCTTACCATGGGTATATTACTTTCGGACAAGTTTAATGAATAGCTCTTCGAGGTTCAGGTTACGAATTTCAAACGAGCTGATTGCTATCCCGTAAGTTTGAAAGTCGTTTAGCAGGGTAACCTGCTGTTCACTTTTATTTACCATTAGCTTGAAAGTATTACCCTGTTGCTCAATTACTTCGATATCGGGATTAACATTCAGATACTCAAACAGGGCATCAGGATTTTTGATGCTAACAATTGCCATTTTGGCCGATGTGAGTAGCTCATTCACTGATCCATAGGCCTGTAAATGTCCTTTTTTAAGCACTGCCACGTGTGTACAGGTACGCTGAACCTCATCGAGGTTATGGCTGGCAAGAATAATAGTAGTTCCACCAGCGTTAAGTTTTTTAATCAGATTTCGAACTTCAACGATCCCTTCGGGGTCTAACCCGTTTGTGGGTTCATCGAGCACAATAATATCGGGGTTGCCCAGAAGTGCCTGTGCAATAGCCATTCGCTGTTTCATTCCCAACGAAAAGGATGAAAGCTTGGCTTTTAGGTTAGCCGAAAGGCCAGCCAGCTCCAGGGCAGGAAAAATCTCATTATAGTTGATGTCTTTTGCAAGAGCGCTAATGCGCAGGTTGTCGAGCAACGAAAGGTATGGATAGAATGTTGGAACTTCAATCAACGCTCCAATCTTCCGATTGGGAGTTTGGTTGGGAAGGGTGTTAAACCAGGCAAAATCACCGCTGGTTGGGTAACGTAAGCCCATAACTACCGATAGCAGGGTAGTTTTCCCACTACCATTCGGTCCAAGAATCCCTAATACCTGACCTTTACTGACTTCAATTGAAAAATTACTGAGAGCTACGGTGTTCCCGTAGGTTTTAGTTAGATTATTTGTTGATAAAAGTTTTTGTATTTCCATGGATGGATTGGATTAGTTACCCATTTCCGACATGAACTTGATACGCATTAGCCGCACATCTTCCTCAGTAATATCATTGTCGCCAAGTGCAGCCATAGCCTCTTCAATACTTTCGGTTTGAGCCTCGTTACGGAAGTAATCGAATATCTCATCCTGTTTGTCCTCGTCTATAACCATGTTGATGTAGTAATCGATATTGATGTGTGTTCCGGAATTAACAATGGCTTCAATTTCGGTGAGCAACTCATCCATCTCAAGATTTTTAGCTTTGGCTATATCCTCAAAGTCGAGCTTTCGGTCAATACTTTGAATAATAAACACCTTCATGAGCGACTTGTTGGCCACCGACTTAATAACCATGTCCTGTGGTCGGATAATCTCATTCTCATCAACGTACGCTTTGATAAGATCAACAAACTCTTTCCCAAAGCGTTTTGCTTTACCAGCGCCAACGCCCGATATATTCTGAAGTTCATCGATGGTAATGGGGTATTGAATGGACATATCTTCCAGCGAAGGGTCCTGGAAAATCACGAATGGGGGAAGGTTAAGCTTTTTGGCTATTTTCTTTCGTAATTCCTTGAGCATGTTCAGCAGCTCATCGTCGGCAGCGCTACCGCCTGCCTTGTCGGGTGATAGACCAATGGAATCATCTTCGTCGCCTTCTTCGTAGCGCTGGTCAAGGGTAAACATTACCTGGTAGGGTTTTTCAAGAAACTCTTTGCCCTTGGGTGTTACCATCAGCAAGCCGTAGTTTTCAATGTCCTTATCGATGTACTGCATAACCAAAGCCTGACGAATTATGGAATTCCAGAACATGGTGTTTTTATCGGCACCCTCGCCAAAGGTATCCAGCTGATTGTGCTTATACGATTTTACCGCAGCGGTTATATTGCCGGTTAGTATATTAATAATATGGTCGGCCTTGAACTTTTGGTTTACGGCAAGTATGGTTTCCAAAACCATTTGAAGCTCATCCTGTCCGTCGAATTTGGTTTTGGGGTTAAGGCAGTTATCGCAGGCATTGCAGTTATCTTCGGTGTATTCCTCACCAAAGTAGTTAAGTAGTATTTTGCGGCGGCAAATTGATGACTCGGCGTACGAAACCGTTTCGAGTAGCAGCTGCTTACCTATTTCTTGCTCCGAAACAGGTTTCCCCTGCATAAATTTTTCTAGTTTTTGGATATCCTTGTAACTATAAAAAGTAATGCATTGCCCTTCGCCTCCATCGCGGCCGGCACGTCCGGTTTCCTGATAGTATCCCTCAAGGCTCTTGGGAATATCATAGTGGATTACGAAACGAACATCGGGTTTGTCGATTCCCATACCAAAAGCAATGGTAGCTACAATTACATCAACTTCCTCCATCAGAAATTTATCCTGATTTTCGGTTCGTGTGCTGGCATCCATCCCTGCATGGTATGGTAGGGCTTTAATCCCATTTATTCTGAGTATTTCAGCCATCTCCTCAACCTTTTTACGGCTCAAGCAGTATATTATCCCAGATTTTCCAGGGTTATTTTTGATGTACTTGATAATCTCCTTAACAGCGTTAACCTTGGGGCGCACCTCATAGTAAAGGTTTGGCCTGTTGAACGATGATTTGAATACGGTGGCATTGAGCATGCCCAGATTTTTTTGGATATCGTGTTGAACCTTAGGGGTTGCCGTAGCTGTTAGCGCAATTATTGGGGCATTCCCTATTTCGTTGATAATCGGCCTAATACGACGATATTCGGGTCTGAAATCATGCCCCCATTCCGATATACAATGAGCCTCATCAATGGCGTAAAACGATATTTTAACCTGCCGCAGGAATTGCACATTCTCTTCCTTGGTAAGCGACTCGGGAGCTACGTAAAGCATTTTGGTAGTACCCGCCATGATATCATCCTTAACCTTCTGTATTTGGGTTTTATTGAGCGATGAATTAAGGAAGTGAGCCACTCCATCTTCAATTACAAAACTTCGCATGTTGTCAACCTGGTTCTTCATCAAGGCGATAAGGGGAGATATGATTATGGCAGTGCCCTCGAGTATAAGCGCTGGCAGCTGGTAACATAACGATTTGCCTCCGCCTGTAGGCATAAGAACAAAGGTGTCGTTTCCTGCCAGTACGTTTCTGATAATTGCTTCCTGGTTGCCTTTAAATGTGGTGAAACCAAAATACCTGCTCAAGTACTCTTTCAGCGAAATTTCCGAAGTATCTACTTTCATTTCCTAACTTTTCTCCTGTTGTGTATTTAACTTATGTTAATATGAATAACAACTTTATCAAATAAAAAAACAATACTTTTGCTCTAAGATATACTATTAAATTGAAATTATATTTCAGTTTAGCGTATTTTAACAACGGGTTACAAATTTAGTAAAAATTGATAAACGATGAACTCACCAATTAAAAGTCTGGCCATTGAAACCATTTATACCGAAGCTGCTGCTATTGAGAAGCTTGCCGAATACATTGACGATAACTTTGAACGAACGGTAAACGAAATTTTTAACGGTAAAGGCAGAGTTATTGTGACGGGCATTGGTAAAAGCGCCATAATTGCAAGTAAAATTGTGGCAACCCTTAACTCTACGGGTACACCTGCCATTTTCATGCACGCTGCCGATGCTATTCACGGCGATTTGGGAATTATTCAACCCGATGACATCATTATTTGTCTTTCAAAGAGCGGCAATACCCCTGAAATTAAAGTATTAGTTCCATTAATTAAGAATTTAGGTAATCGACTTGTAGGCATAGTATCGAATACCGATTCGTATCTGGCGCAAAAGGCTGATTATGTTCTCAGGGCTACCGTTGAACGTGAGGCATGCCCCAATAATCTGGCCCCCACCTCAAGCACCACCGCTCAGATGGTAATTGGCGATGCTTTAGCCGTTTGCCTCCTGAAACTCCGAGGCTTTACCCCTGCCGATTTTGCCCGTTTCCATCCGGGCGGCTCACTGGGGAAAAAACTTTACATGAGAGTCTCCGATATTTACTCGCCGAATAATGCTCCCCGCGTTCAACTAAACGACCCTATACCTTCGGTAATTATTGAGATATCATCTAAAAGACTTGGTGCAACTGCTGTTCTTGACGAAAAGGATAAGCTATTGGGTATAATAACTGATGGCGACTTGCGTAGGATGCTTCAAAATAACTCAACCATTGAGAGATTAACCGCCAGGGATATTATGTCCAAAGCACCTAAAATCATTGGGCCGCATGAGCTTGCCATTAACGCATTTCATCTCATGGAACAGCATAAAATTACCCAGCTGCTTGTGGTGGAGAACGATAGGTATTTAGGTGTTATTCATATTCACGATATCCTCCGCGAAGGTATTGTTTAATCTACCTTTTTTACCATGAGAAACAGGTCGGAAATGACCGTTGTCGAGCATCTTACAGAGCTACGCTTGGTGTTGCTAAAGATTTTTGTGGCTATCGCAATAGGTAGCGTGGTCGTTTTTCTTTTTGGTGAAGATATGCTGAACTTTATTACTCAGGTTTCCGAGCCATCGTTCATCACCAATCGTTGGCTTTGCCGGCTGGCAGTTCTATTAAGCTCACCCGATTTATGCATAAATAGTAATCCCATAAGTTTTACCAACATTGAACTTGCCGGACAATTTACTTTACATATCCGGTTGGCTGTTTTTGGTGGTGTTGTTGTGTCGGCTCCCTATTGCCTTGCAGTAATTGCGGGTTTTATTTCACCAGCACTAAAGGATGGAGAGCGAAAGGTATCGGTTAAATTCTTAATCGCTTCTGCCGTTTTGTTTTTGGTTGGCATTACGTTTGGATACCTTGTTATTGCTCCTATTGCTGTTCATTTTTTGGCCTATTACACCATTAGCGCAGCGGTATTGAACCAAATAACCATACAATCGTTTATATCCACTGTAACTCAAACCGTATTGGCAATGGGTTTAGGTTTTGAATTGCCTTTAGTGGTATATTTCCTTAATAAGTGGCACATAGTTGAAGTTGATTTTTTGAAACGCAAACGTCCGGTTGCCTTTGTTGTCATTCTTACATTGGCTGCCATTATTACACCTCCCGATGTATTCAGTATGGTAATTGTTGCCATACCGCTTTGGTTGCTTTACGAATTGGGAATTATTGCAACCAACCATATTAAAAATAGGGATTAGCTATGAAACGTTTTTTTTCAGTATCCATAACTGTGTTTTTTTCCGTAAGTTTTGCTTTTAGTCAGGGGCAATTAACCAAGATAAGGGGTAAGGTTATAGATGCCCAAACCAAGGAACCTCTGCCTTACGTCAATATAACCTTTAAGAATACCACGCAAGGCACCATTACCTCCGATAAAGGAGAATTCTTCCTTGAGTCGCGCACAGCTACCGATACTATTGTTGTGTCGTTTGTGGGGTATAAACCTGCAACGTTAAGGATTCGGAAAGGTGTTTACCAGGAAGTTTCGGTTGATCTTGAACCCGAACTTATTGAGCTTGAGGCTGTGGTTGTTAAACCTGGGGAAAGCCAGGCAAACCGTATTATACGTAATATTATTAAAAACAAGGATAGGAATAATCCGGCAAACCTCACCTACCGCTGTAAAAGTTACAACAAAATACAAATTGATATTAATAATATCGATAATGATATAAAAAACAGTAAGCTACTCAATCAGTTCCAGTTTATTTGGGATTATGTTGATACTAATGCAGTAACCGGCAAGTCTTACCTGCCCATATTCATAACCGAGTCGCTGTCCGATTACTACTACAGCGCAAACCCCAAAATGGAAAAGGAAATAATTAAGGCAACCAAAATGTCGGGGGTTAATAATGAAAGCGTAGCGCAGTTTACCGGAAAGATCTACCAAGGCATCAACATCTACGATAACTATATAAACATTTTTGACCAGGGGCTGGTAAGCCCAATCTCCAACTCAGGGCTGTTGTTTTACAAGTATATACTACTCGATAGCATGTATATTGATAACCGTTGGTGTTATCAAATCACCTTCAGGCCCCGCAGGAAGATGGAGCCCACATTTACTGGCGATTTTTGGGTTAACGATAGCACCTGGGCGGTGGTAAAAGCTCAGATTCGGGTTTCCGACATGGTAAACCTGAACTTTGTTAACGATATGGTGGCTACGGCTGAGTTCATGCCGATAAACGATACCCTCTGGTTCCCAAAGCAAATGACCCTTTTTGTTGATTTTAACCTTACCGATAAAACTACTGGTTTCTTTGGTCATAGAACCACTTCGTATAGCGATGTTGAGCTCTTTGTTCAATTCCCCGGTGATGTGGCTGAAATGCCCACAAACCTTAAAGTGGAAGAAGGAGCTCTTGACAAAAGTAAAGAGTATTGGGCTCAGGTCCGACCCTTTGAGCTTACCCCACGTGAAGCAAACATATACCAAATGGTCGATTCCGTTCAACAGGTACCCATGTACAAGACTTTTATCGACATTGTCAATATGTTTGTGAATTACTACTACGTAGTAGGATACTGGGAGATAGGACCTTACTACCAAACTTATAGTTTCAACGAGATTGAAGGAAATCGATTTAAAATATCGGGACGTACCAGTAATGAGTTCAGCAAAAAAATTATGTTCGATGCCTTTTTAGCTTATGGCGATAAGGATAACCGTTTCAAGTGGGGATTGGGTTCGATTTATATGATCAATAAAAATCCGCGTGAAGCTTTGAGGATTAGCTATAAAAGCGATATTGAACAGCTGGGGCAAAGCCCAAATGCGCTTACCGAGGACAATATTCTTACCTCGTTCCTCCGGCGTAACCCAAACTATAAGCTTACACTTGTAAAGGATTTTACTGCATACTACGAGAAGGAATGGTTTGTTGGCCTATCAAACAAGGTTACTTTTAGCCATAGGATAATTTACCCAACCGAATTTATTCCCTTTACTCAGGTAGTTGACGGTAGCGACCTGAAAAGTATCACCAGTGCCACTATTACTTTAAATACCCGTTGGATTAAGAATGAACAATTCGTCTCGGGTGAGTTTGAAAAGGTTAGCCTTGGCAGCACCTGGCCAGAGGTTAACTTTGATGTCACAAAATCGATAAAGGGATTTGCCGGTTCCGAGTACGATTTTTGGAAGTTGCATTTGAATTACTACCATAAATTTAACGTGAACCCCATTGGTTACGCCAGGCTTATTGTTGATGCGGGGAAAATATTCGGTAAAGTTCCCTATCCTTTGCTTCAACTCCACGAGGGCAACGAAACTTACGCATTCGATAGGTACGCCTTTAATATGATGAATTACTACGAGTTTGCGTCGGATCAATACGTTAGCCTTTACTATGAGCATCATTTTCAGGGGTTTTTCCTTAACCATTTTCCCCTTCTACGGAGGTTAAAGTGGCGTGAGGTTGTAACAGCAAAATACCTTATTGGAAGCATAAACAATGAAAACTTTGAAGCTCTGAAATTCCCTGTAGGTTTGGGTGAAGTTTCAAAACCTTACATGGAGGTTGGCGTTGGAGTAGAAAATATTTTCAAGATTGTGCGAGTGGATGCCCTATGGCGTTTATCCCATCTGGATAATCCGAACATTCAACCTTTTGGAGTTCGCGTTGGGCTTCAAATCATTTTTTAATCGTTTAAGTATGAGCACAGTCTAAAAAGTTAAAAGTTAAAGGTTAAAGGTTCAGGGTTCAAAATTACGAATTACAAATTACGAATNNATTACGAATTAAAGATTCCTTTTTCCGAACAACGAACAACGAACAACAAACAACGAACAACGAACAACGAACAACGAACAACGAACAACCGTTAAACATCAACCATCAACCATCAACTATTTTTTCCGAAATGAACCCAAAAGCATTTACTTTGTTATATTATAAAGTAAATTTTCTTGCCTTTATCCTTTTTTTTGAATAAATTTAAGCGTAAAAAGTGAATGTATGCGCTTTACCCTTCTGTCAATATTGCTTTTGATTTCGTCGATGGGTTATGGTTTTCCTGGTAATGTTGATTTTACCAATTACTCATCTAGAATTTCTGAGTTGGATAAGGATATCAGGCAGGGACAGTATGGCAGGATTAATGGCATTGTTGTGCTGAATAAACGGGGGAAAATACTATTTGAGCAATACTATGGATTTAATTCGAAAAGTTCCCTTAATAAAATCAGCTCGGTTACCAAGAGTATCACCTCCATTGCCATTGGGATTTGTATAGACCGCGGTTTGGTTAAATCAATTGATGAACCCGTAACAAATTACTTCCCCGAATACAGCTTGCAGCTCACTGACAATCACACCAGAGGAAGTATCACATTAAGGCATCTTCTGAATCAAACTACAGGATTAAAATGGGATGAGTGGTTTTTCCCATACAACTATGCATCTAATAATCTGATTGCTTTGCTGGAAAGCAAGGCGAATTGGGTTGATCATTTCTTTAATTTACCTATCGATACAATACCCGGTGTAAAATTTAGCTACAACAGTCTTTCATCGCAGGTCATCGCCGAGGTGGTTAGCCGGGTGAGTGGCATGCCTTTTAAAGTTTTTGTTGTTGAAAATATTTTTAAACCTTTAGGTATTGATGCTTATAGCTGGGACACGTATTTCAGTAATCCTTACCCTGCCTGGGGTGGGATTAGCTTAACTACGCTCGATATGGCTAAAATTGGTCTATTAATGCTAAACGAAGGGAGCTACAAAAACAAGCGGGTGGTTTCGTCAGGATGGGTGCGTAATGCTGTAAGCATTGAATCGGTATTTAGCCAGAGTGCTGGGTATGGCCTACACTGGTGGATCGAATACCAATCTGGAAGCCCTTTTATGTACTATGCTGCCGGCTATGGCGACCAGTACGTGTTTGTTGTTCCTGAAAAGGAGATTGTAATAGCCATCAACTCACAAAATTTTTCCGATTATCGCTGGCCTAAGCCGGTAATAGAAATTGCCAGAACTATTGCAGCATTTAGCTGATGAAAGTAATTCTCTAAAACCAATCGATATGTCAAAACTCATGACCAGCTATTTAGGAATAGAGCTTCGTAACCCGCTAATTGTGGGAGCATCGTCGCTCATGGAAAACATCGATACCCTGAAAGCCATCGAAAAGGCTGGGGCGGGTGCCGTTGTTTTTAAATCGCTATTCGAGGAACAAATCCAGCTTGAGGAGCTGGAGATGGAAAACGAGCTGCAGGAGTATAATGAACGCCATGCCGAAATGGTTAAGCTTTTCCCCACGCTTAAGCATGCAGGGCCTGCCGAACATCTGGCTAAACTTAAGAAGGTAAAAGAGACTCTTGGCATTCCAGTAATAGGAAGCCTTAATGCCATGCATCCCGATACTTGGGCTGAGTACGCACAGGCCATTGCTGATACTGGTGTCGATGCCATTGAGCTGAACTTTTACACCACCCCTAAGAATTTTGAGGTTGAAGGCAAAACCATCATTCAATCACAAGTTGAAACCCTTCTAAGCGTTAAGGAAAAGTTAAAGATTCCTATTAGCGTTAAGCTTAGCCCATTCTATACCAATCCGTTGGATGTGATCCGTAGGTTCGATGAAACCGACGTCGATGGTTTTGTACTGTTTAACAGGCTTTTCCAACCCGATATCGATACTGAGAAAGAAGAATTGGTGCAATCCATTATTCTTAGCAATTCAAATGACCATAGGTTACCGTTGCGTTTTGTAGGTTTACTATACGGCAATATTGCAGCCGATATTTGTGCCTCAACCGGAATTATGACCGGTAACGATGCCATAAAGATGATACTGGCAGGAGCAAATGCGTTTCAAATTGTTAGTACCCTGTACAAGAATGGTATCAACCATATAACCGACATGCTTGCCCAAATTGAAAGCTGGATGAACAAGAAGGGCTACAAGTCGCTGGACGACTTCAGGGGTAAGCTGGCTAAAAAAAATCTTCATGACCCCTTTGCATACTGCCGTGCCCAGTATGTGGACATCCTGCTCCGTTCAAATAATATAATTAAGACTACTGCTATATAGTAGAAATGTATAGTGTACGTGCTGTTCGAGCTTTTTAACAATTCAACTATTTTAAGGAATTCCCCCTTTTCCAAAGGAAGTCAGGGGAATTTCTTTTTATACCAATAAGATATTTAAAAAATGAATTCTCATTATAATAAAATAATCAAACCATTAGCCCGAGAGTTAAGAAATAGCTCAACGTTCGGTGAAGTTATTTTATGGTCAAAGGTATTGCGCGCAAAACAAATGCTTGGTTATCAATTTAACCGTCAATTTGCCATGAAAATTCCCTCTTTGCAAAGCAATCAATTCCCCCAACCCCCTTTGCAAAGAGGGAAAGAAGAAGGATTGGATAGTATTGTTGATTTTATTTGTCGAAAACTAAAATTAATAATTGAAACACCCATGACGGATTTTAGACACACACGGGCATGATTATAACGATTCGATATTGTCTTTGTGGTAAAAAATTGAAATAATGAAAATATAAAC
>DFYV01000179.1 GCA_002383425.1 Bacteroidales bacterium UBA4073
AGCTGACAAGTCAGGAGGTCTGAATATAGTAGATAGTAACGAGATTGAGGCAGAAAATCCTAAATCCTATAATTACTATCTACTCACTTCTCGCTACTCGCTACTCGCTACTCACTACTCGCTACTCACTACTCATGGCTTACCGAATCGATTTGCACTGGGTTACTATCCACACTGGTTTTGCCCAAACTGTTAATGGCTGAAGTTATAGCCAGGGCAAGTTTTTGGCCAAAACGTTTAGCCCCATAACCCGTAAAATGGGCGTAATCCTTTGTGGCAAGGGGAGGTGTAGCATTTACCCAATCAATAATTGACCCTCTTCCACCCATAACGTGGTAGCCATCCCAAAAAGCGGCACCGCTTTGGTAGGCTGCACGCCTCTGGGCTCGCAACACCAGTTCAACGCTTGGGTATGAACATAACTCTCCGTCGATACGGGTAGCCATATCGCTAACCCCAACAACCAGCACATCGGCCTGAGGGGCAAAGCGGCGAATGGACCTAACCTGCTGATCCATTAACCTTTCGTAGTAAGCGTAGCTCGATAGGTTCGACGGAACCACATTTATACCAAATTGTAAAATGACAAGCCGAACATTTAGCAGCCTAAATATTTCGGAAGCAACCTGTGGATCGAACTGGTTAAAAAAGTTCCCCGACGACCCCCTTAGGGCAATGTTACTTACACTTAATCCACTGCCCGACTCGGCCAAAAAACCGTAAATTTTAAGGGGTGAAGGGTTCTTAACCAGAATTGAAATCTTCCTGAACTGGTTAGGAAGACTGAACGATATCAAATTAACACCTGTACCATGTTCAACCCTTTTATCATCGCTTTCAATACCATCAACTATGATTTTGAAAGCATACGAGGAATCGGCACCTCCCGATATAACCTGTAAATTTTTGAAGTTAACCTTTGAGGTTACTGTAAAAGTTATAACCTCGCGAAACGATTCGGCAGGCACAACCTCTGTAATAGAACCAAGAACGCATTGGGCTTTCTGGCTTGGTATAGCTTTTACTAATGAGCTTACCTTAACCTGTTCTGTTAAGTGCACTCTAAATCCAGGGGGCAAGTATTCGGCATTCCAAACCGGGATAAGCCCAAATCCCTGGCCTCCAAATTCGTTTTGAAGAACGGTTCTCACCTCTTTTGTAATCCTGTCACCTTCGATCTGCGAATCGCCATAGTGCAAAACCCGAATCAACTCATTTTCACTTTTACTTTTAATTGCATTAAAAAAACCAAAAAAGGGTTTGCCGTTACCTGGCATTTCAATGGAATATGTCACATCAACACTTCTTGCAGTTTTAACATAGGCTGAATCGACCTTTCCCCCATTTTTAACCAGTTCCAAACCCTGTACTGATGAGCCAGTTCTTACGGTAGTGCTATCGGTGAATGTTTGTTCCTCAGAATAGGCAGCTGGCATTACTGAATCGATGGTGTTTGCCAATGGTTCAGGTTTATTTTTGATAAGTTCACCTAATGGATTGGGAACACGTAGTTTAACCCCCAAAACCATAAAGGCGTCATCGGGCACAATAGCAGAAATGGATAAATACAGAACCGCAACCGCTAAGAGAAAAATCAATGTTTGGTATGGCTTGTTCATGAAAAGCATATCCCTGTTCGATTTTAAAAGTAACAGTTTTTTATAAATGATGTATATTCGATAGCTTTAATTGCAAAGAAATTTTGGATTTTGAACCAGCATTTAGTATCTTACGGGCTATTAATTCTGCAATGATTAGAGTTTTACATAATCCCCGATGCGCTACCAGCCGAAAAGGGCTTGAGTATCTCCGAACCAAAACTGATGATTTCGAAATTATCAACTACATGGCTAACGGTTTAAGCCGTGAAATCATTAAGGAGATACTCCTAAAATCGGACCTTAAACCTGCTGAGCTTATACGTACACAGGAAGAGTACTACAGGAAATTTCTGAAAAACAAAAATTTTAATGATGATGAATGGATTGAAATTTTAACCCAAAACCCAAAACTTTTAAAACGACCCATAGTAATTGGAAAATATAAAGCGGTTATTGGCATTCCTCCCGAAAACATTGATAGCTTAGTTTAATAGTCAACAGAAATGAAATTTAAAATATTAAGCATAGTTACGCTCCAATTATTCTTACTCGCTGGCTCTGCATTTACGCAAAGTGCCGATTTAGTCAATATGGAGAATGAAATTCTAAAAATGGTTAACGAGCACAGGAAATCGATAGGTAAACCGGAGCTGAAGTTCAACGAATATATTCGAAAAGAAGCTTACGCCCATTCCCAAAATATGGCATTGGGAAAGGTAAACTTTAGCCACAAGGGATTCGACGAACGGTTTAATAGGCTCAGCGGGTTTTTGGAGATTACTGCCGGGGCTGAGAATATAGCCAATGGCCCTTTGAATGCTAAACATATTGTTAGTGGATGGCTGGTAAGTCCTCCCCACAGAAAAAATATTGAGGATGATTTTAACCTAACAGGCATAGGTATAGCCAAAGCTCCCAATGGAACATACTTTTACACACAAATATTTGTTAAGAGTGCCGAAAAACCGAAGGTTATCCCGAGTGAATACGAAAACGAACTACTGATACTAATCAATAACCATCGAAAAGAGTTAGGATTACCAGCCATTAAGAGCGATGAAGGGGTTCGTACCGAAGCCCTCAATTACTCCAAGCAAATGGCTGCAGGCAAGGTTCCAATTGGCCCTCCAAGTTTTGATAACCCCATCAAAACTTTACTGCGTCGTTACAATGCCTCCCAAATGGTTGAGCTGATAGGCTATGATTACGTTAAACCCAAAGACCTGTTCGATGCCTGGATGAGCAGCACAAGCCAGCGTGATGTTATTGAGGGAAGCTTCAACTTAACAGGGATAGGTGTATATCAGTCGGTAAACGGAAAAGTATTTGTCACACAAGTGTTTATACTTCAATAGCTAACCTAAAACTCAAATAATATGACAACACCGGAATTCTTTTACCAGGAACGACTTCCTTTGGAAAAGGATGATACTGAATACTACCTACTCACAAAGGAATTCGTATCGACTTCTGAATTTGAAGGCGAAGAGGTATTGAAAATTGACCCTGAAGGTTTGGCATTTCTTGCCCGAACGGCAATGCACGACATTTCATTCTTTTATAGAGCAGAACATGTAAAACAAATAGCAGCTATTCTGGAAGATCCTGAAGCCAGTAAAAACGATAAGTTTGTTGCCTTGGTGCTACTCCGCAATGCCGAGGTGGCAGCAAAAGGAGTATTACCCCTTTGTCAGGATACCGGAACGGCCACGGTATATGCCAAAAAAGGCGAAAAGGTTTGGACTGGAGCCAATGACTATGAGGCATTATCGCTTGGTATTTTTAAAACATATACCGAGGACAACCTGCGCTACTCGCAAACTGTGCCGCTCGACATGTACACCGAGAAAAACTCCGGCACAAATCTACCTGCCCAAATCGATATTCACGCTATACCAGGCAACGAGTACGAGTTCCTTTTCATAGCAAAAGGCGGGGGATCGGCCAACAAGAGCATGCTTTTTCAGGAAACCAAAGCCCTTTTGAATCCTGAGAAGTTAGAATCATATATTATTGAAAAGATTAAAAATTTGGGAACGGCTGCTTGCCCGCCCTACCACATAGCCATAGTAATTGGGGGAACATCGGCCGAGGATACGCTAAAAACGGTAAAACTTGCCTCAGCAAAGTACCTCGATAACCTCCCTACCACCGGGAATATCCATGGCAGAGCTTTTAGGGATAAAGAGCTTGAAGAAAAGATTTTGAAAGCTACCAACGCCATTGGTCTGGGAGCCCAGTTTGGTGGAAAATACCTTGCCCTCGACATTCGTATTATTCGCCTACCAAGGCATGGTGCTTCATGCCCCGTAGGAATCGGGGTATCATGTATCGCCGATAGGAATGTAAAAGCAAAAATAAACAGCGAAGGAATCTGGATTGAAAAGCTTGAAAAAAATCCAGGAAAGTATATCCCCGAAAAATGGCGAAAAGCCGATGAAAGTGAAGCCATTAAAATCAACCTTAATCAACCCATGCCATTAATACTGAGCGAGTTGAGCAAATACCCGGTGGGGACAAGGCTTTCGCTTACAGGTCCCATTATTGTAGCCCGCGACATTGCCCATGCAAAGCTAAAAGAGCGGTTGGACAAAGGTGAAGGGTTGCCCGATTACGTTAAGAATCATCCTATTTACTATGCGGGGCCTGCAAAAACTCCGGCAGGGATGCCATCGGGTTCATTCGGGCCAACCACTGCCGGGCGCATGGATTCGTACGTTGACCTATTCCAATCGCATGGCGCAAGCCTAATCATGATAGCCAAAGGCAATCGTAGTCAAGCTGTTACCGATGCCTGCAAAAAATATGGGGGGTTCTACTTGGGCAGCATTGGTGGCCCAGCTGCCATCCTGGCACAGGAAAACATTAAAAAAGTTGAACTAATTGAATTCCCTGAACTCGGCATGGAGGCAATTTACCGCATTGAAGCGGAAGACTTTCCAGCTTTTATACTTGTTGACGATAAAGGGAACGACTTCTATAAGCAGATAATCAGGTAAGCCCTGCTATGCGGAATGGCTCAATGCATAATGCAAAAAGAAACATAGTAGCGAGAATATAGTAGATAGTAGCGAGAATAAGGTGGGAAAATACTAAACTCTAAAACAGCAGTGAGTAGATAGTAGTTAGTAGCGAGGTTTTTAATTGCTTTCAAATTAATATCTTTGACATACTATCTACTCGCTACTCGCTACTCGCTACTTACTACTCACTACTCGCTACTATCTTAGGTTTTTCCATTTGTAATGGACTATCTTGTCCCCCGGGAAGTCCCTTTACATCGACTTCGCTCAGTACACTTCGGAAACTTTGTGAATACAAGTCATTAGCTTTCCGAACAATAAAAAATGGCCCGGAAACGGGCCTTTGTTTACTTGTTGCTACCATTTACGGTTTAAATAATGAGCATGGCATCGCCATAGGTTCCAAACCTATACTTCTCCTTGATGGCAACCTTATAGACATCCATAATCCGATCGTACCCACCAAAGGCACATACCATCATTAACAAGGTGGATAAGGGCAAATGGAAGTTAGAAATCAACATGTTAGGTACGGCAACCTCATAGGGTGGGAAAATAAACTTATTGGTCCAACCGCTGTAAGGTTTAAGGAAACCATCGGTTGTAACGGAACTTTCGAGGGTGCGAAGCACAGTAGTGCCTACAGCACACACATTATGCTGTTCATGTATAGCCCTGTTTATGATGTTGGCAGCTTCGTCGGAAATCATTATTTGCTCCGAATCCATTTTGTGCTTGGTTAGGTCCTCAACGTCAACGGTTCGGAAATTACCTAAACCAACATGAAGGGTTATTTCGGCAAAGTTAATCCCCTTAATTTCGAGACGTTTAAGAAGATGCTTGCTGAAATGCAATCCGGCAGTTGGAGCAGCAACAGCTCCTTCGTGTTTTGCGTAAACGGTTTGGTAACGCTCACGATCTTCGGGAACGGCCTCACGCTGAAGAATTTGCTTTGGAACTGGCATCTCGCCTAACCTGTAAAGCGTATCCTTAAACTCCTCGTAGGGGCCATCGAATAGGAAGCGTAAAGTACGCCCACGGCTTGTTGTATTATCAATAACTTCGGCTACCAACACATCGTCTTCGCCAAAGTATAGCTTGTTCCCGATTCTAATCTTACGGGCCGGATCAACCAGCACATCCCATAACCGTTGCTCCTTATTCAGCTCACGAAGGAGAAAAACTTCTATCTCCGCTCCGGTTTTTTCCTTATTACCGTAGAGGCGAGCAGGAAAAACTTTTGTGTTGTTGAATACTAAAACATCGTTCTCGTTAAAGTACTCAATGATATCCTTAAAAATCCTATGTTCAATTTTCCCGGTTTTCCTGTTCAACACCATTAACCTCGACTCATCCCTGTTCTCAACAGGAAATTTTGCAATTAATTCTTTTGGCAGATTGTACCTAAATTGCGACAGTTTCATATTTTCAGATTTACTTCAGTTTACGCAAATATATAACATGCCATAGGGCGTTGTCAACTGTTTTAACTTTAATTTACGGGAATTTGCAAAGATAAGTTATTACTTTAGAGCATGTCCACCTTATACGGCATAAATTAGCATTGGTTACAGCTACCTGAAAGTTTTTTTTCAATCTCGTCAATGGTTAAGGCCTGCTCCACTGAAAACTCACCACTCCGAGTGCGGCGCAACTCCACCAAATGCGCCCCTGAATTCAATGCTTTCCCAATATCGCGGGCCAATGCTCTGATGTAGGTTCCCTTGCTGCACACTATTTTTAACATAATAAAGGGTAAGCTGAATTCAATAAGATCAATGCTCAGAATTTCGATGGGCACAGGTTCAAGCTTAGGAACAATACCTTTTCGGGCATACTCGTATGCCCGTTTCCCATTTACATACTTAGCTGAAAATGCAGGGGGTTCCTGCATCTGTTTACCCGTAAAGCTTTTCAGAACGGTTTCAACCATTTCGCGGGTTACATGTTCAAAGGGGTACGTTGCATCAACATTGGTTTCCAGGTCGAACGAAGGAGTAGTTTCGCCCACCTTAATCTTAGCAATGTATTCCTTGCTATCGGCGGTTAGATTCATTACCATTTTGGTAGCTTTGCCAGTACAAATTACCAGCAATCCGGTTGCCAGAGGATCGAGGGTTCCGGCATGACCAATCTTTGCCGATTTTTCACCGGTAAACTTTTTAATTAGTGACCGCAACTTCCCCACCACATCGAACGATGTCCACTTGTAAGGTTTATCGATGAGCAGTATGGTTCCCTCCTTAATGCTATCGAATCGGTTTACCTCCATGTATTAGGCTAAAATCAGTGCAATGACACCCACCACTGCACAGTACAGTGCAAACCAGTAAAGATTCCCTTTACGAACTATGCGAAGCATAATTGAACAGGCTAAGAAGCCAGTAATGAATGCTGCAATGAATCCTGCAACAACAGGCGCTGAAATAATGCCTGAAATATCACCCTTAATAATATCGAGAAATGCAGCACCAAGCACCGGAATAATAACCATGAGGAAGGAGAATCGCGCCACCTCGTCGCGATTTTTACCCAGTAAAAGTCCTGTTGAAATGGTGGCTCCTGAGCGGCTAAGACCAGGCATAACTGCAATGGCCTGGGCAATTCCAATAATTATTGAATCGGCATAGCCAACAGGTTTTGTAACTTTAGGTTGGATTACCCTGGTTAAGGCAAGAAGCAGGGCTGTTAAAAGCAGCATTGAGCCTACCACGGTGAGGTTTCCCTCAAACAAACCCTCAACCTGATCCCTGAAAAATAAACCGACAATACCCACGGGTACAGCCGAAAGCAAAAGCTTAAATACGGAATGGGTTTGTTCGTTCAGTTTAAACCTGAAAAAACCAGCCAGTAAATCGATTATCTCCTTTCGGAAAACAAGTAAAGTACTCAGAACTGTAGCTACATGAACCGCAATGCTAAATTCCAAATCATTATCAATATTAACGCCAAGTATGGCCTTCGACAGCTCAATGTGCCCGCTACTACTCACAGGCAAAAATTCGGTTAAACCCTGAATAATGCCTATTATGATGGCCTGAAAAATGGTCATTTTACAATATCTTTTTAAGTAAAATATTTGCTATCCCTTTTTTTCGCGTTTCATGATGGCGTACCCCACAAAAGCAAATCCAAAAAGCACAACTAATGGGGCAAGGGTAATTCGACGAAAGCTAAAAATATTGGGGTTGAACACATTAGGATCGGTTGACCCACCTCCTGCCATTAGAATAAAACCCAGCACAATTATGGCAAAGCCAATAATCAATAACTTATAGTTCTTCCAGCTCAAGGGGAACTGATTCTCCTTATTCACAGCTTCATTTTTAGGGGTGTTTTTTGCAGGCATAACAAATATATTTTTTGGTTAGTAATACAGATCATCGGCAGCTAAACGTAAGAACTTATTTACCGCCAGCAAGGTAGCCAAAAAATTAATAACAATACCTACGGCAGTAATTGCTACAAATACAGCGATTATGCTCACGGGATCAAGAATTGCCATTAAATCGGCAATCTCGTTGTTAACCGCATAAAGTAAAGCTATAAGTAACACAATGGCAATGAATGAAGCGTACAGGGCATGCAAAATACTTTTTAATAGGAAGGGCCGGCGAATAAATCCCCAGCTTGCCCCAACTAACTTCATGGTGTTAATTATAAATCGCTTAGAGTAAACCGAAAGACGAATGGTATTGTTGATCAGAACCAATGAAATGAACAGCATTAATCCCGAAAAAGTCAAGATCACCAGGCCGATTCGGTTAACATTATCGTTAACCAGGTCGATAAGCGACCGCTGGTAGTCAACCTCTTTAACCTGAGGGAATTGCTTTAGCCACTCCTCGATGCGGGCAATGGTATCGTTATTGGCATAATCGGCTTTTAGCCTTGCCTCAATGTAGGCATTCAATGGGTTATAGCCTAAGTAGGCAATAAAATCCTCACCAAGCTCATTGGCCATGATTTTGGCTGCATCCTGTTGCGAAAAGTACTGTGTTGATTTTATGTAAACACTTGCATCGAGCTGCTTTTTAAGGTAAAGGGCATCGGCATCGGAAACACCTTCAACCAAGTAGATATCAAAACCTATATTCTCTTTAACGTAAGCCGAAAGTTTTTGGGCGCTTACCACCAGAATGGCAAGCACCCCTAACGTAAAAAGAACAAGCGAAATGCTTATAATTGAAGAGATATAGGAACTCCTCAATCGCCCTTTGGTTGCCCTATTTACGGAATTAGCCATTTACTCCTTAAATGTTTTGTATATGCTCACCCCAATCCACCCTGCAAAGGTAAGTATTAATAGCAGCGATGAAGCCAAATCGATATACATTCCTTTCTTCCACATGGGTGGGTCGAATGTAAAAGCAATTTCGTGATTTCCTGCAGGAACCATCATGGCTCTAAGTACGTAATTCACCCTGAAATGATTGGCGGGTTTGCCATCGATAAAGGCTTGCCAGCCCTTGGGATAGTATATCTCCGAAAAAACAGCCAGCTGTGAAGTTGACGACTCACTCCTGTACTTCAACCTATTCGGACGGTACTCAACGAGTTCAATTTTGCCGTTGATTGCATTACCTGGCTGAAAATCGGTGATGAATTTCTCGAAACTTCTGTCAACAATAGCTTTTGATTTTGGGCTAAAACCATTCAGAGCTTCAATCTCCTCATCGGCGTTCTGAACCATTTTAACGGAATCGACAAACCATGCGTGGCCAAGCGCATCGGGGTTGAGCGCTGCCACAGGACCATCATCACCAGGTTGGATAAAGTACTTTGTGTTTAGCATGTTAATCACAGCCATATTACCCCTTGAAAGGTGAAAATCGATCAAATCCTGATACCTGCGTAACTTAGCACCATGATACCCTCCAATTGATTTATGGAAGTATGATGTTGACGCATCGTTGAAAGGGCTAACCGTCAGGTTAAACACCCTGAAATTGGGATCATTGTCGGCAAGTATTTGTTTATCGGCTTCGGTTGGGGTAAAAGGTGCTTCAACCTTTTGTGGCATTTCAAAATTGCTATTGTCCATGTACCGCTTATTCACCACCCACAAATCAATGGTAGTAAGTAAACCCAGTAGAGAAAAGAATAGTGCTGGCTTAAGCTTTTTGGAGTAGTAAAGCGCTAAAATAGATGCACCAGCAAGTACAAAGAACAGGGAACGGAACGAATCGTTCCACATCAGCTGCTGCCTGTCATTTTTCAACACCTCAATTATCTCCTTGGGCCAACCCAGCTGGCTATCGATTGCCCCGTTAAACGAAAACATGCCCTTCCCCACAAGCATAAACAGTAGGCAAACCCCACCAACCAAGCCTAACGACCACCTGAAGGCTTTCCAAAAATCACCCTTTGCCACCTTGCCATCAACAACATCCTTAAGAGCCAAAAACCCCACTAAGGGAATAGTAAGCTCGGCTATCACCAAAATCATTGATACTGTTCGGAACTTATTGTAAAACGGGAAATAATCGAGGAACAAATCGGTAAGGAAATTGAAATGTTTGCCCCACGAAAGCATTATGGCCAAAAGGGTAACTCCAAACAAATACCACTTAAACTTTCCTTTCAGGATAAACATTCCGAACACAAACAGGAATATGACAATAGCCCCTATGTAAACCGGCCCCGCTGTTGAGGGTTGTGGCCCCCAGTATGTTGGCAAATTTTTAACAATGGGAACTACCTGATTATAGGGTACCCCGTTTTGTCGTAGGAACTGGAAGGTTTCCGATTTCTCCCCCACATCCATTGTGGTTGATCCGCCCATTAGGTTTGGGATGAGCAGGTTAAAGGTTTCGGCAATCCCGTAACTCCACTGAGTAGCATAATCCTTATCGAGCCCCGAGGTTTGTACGTTGCGGTTATGCGTTAGCTCCGATTTTCCCCTTATAGTATCCTTGCCATAATCGTTTGTAAACCAGAGGTATGTAAAATTGGCTCCAAATGCAAGTACGGCACCTATGATCAGGACACCCGTTGCCTTGGTAAAAGCCTTTAAAGCTTTTGTTTTAATAGCCTCAACAAAAAAGTAGATATAAATTGATGCCATCGCCAGTGCCCCATAGTAAGTAATTTGCGGGTGACCTGCATTAAGGTTGAGGCCTAGAGCCATCCCAAAAATAGCAAGCCCGGCAAACAATTTACCGCGCAACGTTAAAACCATACCCGCAATGGTTGGAGCAATGTATGCAATGGCATGAATTTTGGCATTGTGCCCAGCCCCAATAACAATTAAGAAATAGGTTGATAGCCCATAAGCAATGGCACCAACCATCGATATCCAAGGGTTAACCCCAAAAACCAAAAGCAGGATGTAGAATCCTAACATGGTAAGGAAAATATAGCTGGCGGGTCGGCCAACCACATTTAGAAAATTATCGACATGCTTTAGTAGGTTGCCCTTATAGTTGGCGGAAATTAGGTACGCCGGCATTCCTCCGAACATGCTATTTGTCCATAGCGACTCTTCGCCAGTTTTTTCCTTGTAGTCTAATATTTCCTTGGCCGAACCCTTCCACATGGCAATATCGTGCTGAGCAAGCTTCTTCCCCTGAAGTTGAGGGTAGAAATAGGCTAAAGGAATGGCCATGAAAAGCAACAGGGCAACCAGATGAGGTTTAATTCTACTGAATTTGGTATCCATGCCGGCATTTTTTTAGATTTGACGTAATAGGTTGGTTAGTGAAACCTTATCGCTCATTATCTCGCGCAAGCGCGATGCAGGAACTCGTTCCTGTTCCATGGTATCGCGGTAACGAATGGTAACCGTTTCATCTTCGAGTGTTTGATGGTCAACAGTAATGCAAAATGGCGTGCCAATGGCATCGTGGCGGCGGTAGCGTTTACCAATGGTATCCTTTTCCTCGTACTGACAGGCAAAATCGAACTTCAGGTCGTCCATAATTCTTCGGGCTAACTCGGGAAGACCATCCTTTTTAACCAATGGAAAAATGGCAAGTTTTACAGGGGCTAAGGCAGGAGGTATGCGGAGAACTACGCGCTCGTCGCTGGTTCCATCCTCCTTGGGCACTTGCTCTTCGGCATAGGCAGCCGTTAAAACCAACAGGAAAGTCCGGTCTAAACCTATTGATGTTTCAACAACATAGGGAATGTAGCTTTGATTAATATCGGGGTCGAAATATTGTAACTTTTTACCGGAGTACTTTTGATGGTTGGCCAGGTCAAAGTCGGAACGGGAGTGGATTCCCTCAACCTCTTTAAACCCAAACGGGAATTCAAACTCAATATCGGAAGCGGCATTGGCGTAGTGGGCAAGTTTTTCGTGCTTATGGAAACGGTACCTATTGTCGCCAAAGCCCATTGCCTTATGCCAGCGCATGCGTTTTTCCATCCAGAACTCGTACCATTTCATCTCCTCGCCCGGGCGGACAAAAAATTGCATTTCCATTTGTTCAAACTCGCGCATGCGGAAAATGAACTGGCGGGCAACAATCTCATTCCGGAAAGCCTTACCTACCTGTGCTATGCCGAAAGGGATTTTCATTCGACCGGTTTTTTGAACGTTGATGTAGTTAACAAAAATTCCCTGGGCGGTTTCGGGCCGGAGGTAGATTGTGCTTGCCTCATCGCTCATTGAACCCAATTTGGTTTCAAACATCAGGTTAAACTGTCTTACCTCAGTCCAATTGCGCGTACCCGATATGGGGCACACTATTTCACAATCTTCAATTATCTTCTTAACCTCGGCAAGGTTATCTTGCTCCAACGCATTTACCATTCTTTTATTTACGGTTGCTATGCTTTCGGAGAGTTCAACCACCCTTGCATTGGTTTGCCGGAATAGTTCCTCATTGAAAGCATCGCCAAAACGCTTACGGGCTTTTTCAACCTCTTTTTCAATTTTTTCACGTTGCTTTTCCATCCATTCCTCAATGAGGACATCGGCACGGTAGCGTTTTTTACTGTCCTTATTGTCAATAAGGGGATCGTTAAAGGATCCCACATGCCCCGATGCCTCCCATATAGTGGGATGCATGAAAATAGCCGTATCAATACCTACAATATTTTCGTTCAGGCGAGTCATAGCCTCCCACCAATATCGACGAATATTATTCTTTAGCTCAACACCATTCTGCCCGTAATCGTAAACCGCACTAAGCCCATCGTATATCTCGCTCGATGGGAATACAAATCCATACTCCTTACTATGAGCAATCAACTTTTTAAAAAGTTCATCCTGTGTCATAAATGCTTCAAATGAGTTATGATAACTCACAAAAATAGTTGAATTTCTTTACATCCAAAAAATGTATTTTCGTACTAACAATTGACTTTTTGAATGGCAATTTATATATTGTCAACTAAAATCATTGGATAGTTCATGGCAAACATCTTCAGTAATCTTACATTATCAGGGCTTCTAACACTAATGTCACTTGTTGTCACAGCGAGTTCAGAATGTTCACTAACATTGAACCAAAATATTGTAAATGTAGCCGATGCTGAAAACAGCATGGCCACATTAGCTGATGACCATAAAGCTAACCTTCAAATACCCGAACATAAAATAAAAGCTGCGCTTATCCTTAATATTGCAAACAACCTTGAGTGGCCCGATGAAAAAAAAATAAAAGAGTTTTGCATTCTGATTATTGACAGCGATACGTCAATTTATCATGAAATTAAAGGTGTTGAGAACCAATACCTGCTAAAAGGGAAACCCATTAAGGTAAGCTACGCATTTCATGCTGTAAAAGAACCTACCTATTACTCCATTATTTTTCTGGGTCATGACCATAACCTGCTGGTTAACACCCTTTACCCACAAATAGCTGGTAAGGGCATATTGCTTATCACCGATGAGGGTACTGAGCGTTTGCTAACCATGGTTAACCTTTACACGAACCAGGAAAAACAGAACATTTTGTTTGAGATAAACCGTCAAACCCTTGAAGAAAATGGTTTTACAATAGGCCCAAGGCTGGTTGCACTGGGAGGAAACTTTATCGATATAAAAGAACTTTACCTTAAAACCTACGAGCAACTTACCGAAGAAAATAAGAAGTTACAAATACTACAGGCCGACCTGGCACGCTACCAAAAGGAAAAAACCGAATACGAAAGCGAAATTAGAGAACTAAACGAAAGGCTGGGGGCGCTTGACAAGGAAAGGGTTTCGCTTGAAATACAATACAGTACCCTGAATAATTTGCTTAGGCAAAAAGATAGCCTCCTGATGGCAACTTCGATGGAGCTATCCAAAAAAATTGCCGAAAGCAAGCGATTGCAGTTAACCATCGACAGGCAACTTGCACTGATAAGCTCGTCGCAAAATCGACTCGACTCATTGAACCAGAGAATTGCCCTTACCCAAAACGTTTTAAACCAGAAACAGAACGAAATAGCTGAACAGGAAAAGATAATATCGGAAAAGGAAAGCATAATAATTAAGCAACAGCGGCGTTTTTTCATACTCCTAATAGCTCTGATAGGCATTACCTTGACTCTTGCCTTTGCATTCTGGGCATACAATATTAAACGTAAACTTAACATCAAGCTGGAGCAACAGGTACAGAAAAGAACCAATGAGCTAAACCTAAGCAGGGAACATTACCAGAGGCTATTCGAACATTCACCGGTAGCCATGTTTGAGCTTGACCTATCGTTACTTTTAAACTACTTAAACACTTCTGGAATCTCTTTGGATTTAA
The DNA here is from genome assembly GCA_002383425.1 of Bacteroidales bacterium UBA4073. Taxonomy (GTDB): domain Bacteria; phylum Bacteroidota; class Bacteroidia; order Bacteroidales; family Tenuifilaceae; genus Tenuifilum. Next base: position 14,314 of record DFYV01000179.1, read on the forward strand.
AACAAACATCGGGACAAAACCTCCCAAAAGATAGATTACTGGAGGGATTAAAATTTATTAAAGTAACAAATGTAAACAACGCTGCATTACAGCTACTGAATTTTGAAAGTAAGGAAGATGCCACTGCCAATTATGTAAAAACCTACTCCGAAGAGTCAATTTTAACCCTTGTCGAAATCTATAAGGCATTAATTGAACGACGGCAATTCAGCGAGTACGAAGGCGTAAGAATGTCTAAAAATGGGAAAAAACTATTTGTCATACAGAAATGGATTGTGCTTCCGGGATACTCACACAACTACTCCAGAGTTTTGCTTTCCATGGCCGATATTACCAGGTTAAAAGAGTATGAGAATGAGCTGACACGGCACCGCGACCACCTTGAAGAAATTGTAAATGAGCGCACCAAGGAAATTGTTCAGCTCAATGATCAGCTAAAAGAATCGAACAACGAGCTGATGATAAGAACCGACGAACTGGAACAAACCATTCAGATGTTAGAAGAGGCACAAAAAAAACTCGTGCAACAGGAGAAAATGGCCTCGCTTGGCATGCTTACCGCTGGTATTGCTCACGAAATAAACAATCCAATCAATTTCATCAGTGGCAGCCAACAGGCAATGGGTCCCCTCCTCAATGAGCTGTGGGAACACCTGAACCTGTACAGGGAAAAAGCTCTAAAATATGCTCCACAAAGTATAGCCCATGAACTTGAACCCCACACAGGCAATCAGGTTGAGGAACTTTATAGCACCATGAAACTAATGCTCCGGAATATTGAAACCGGCATTGAACGAACCACCGGAATTATTAGAAGCCTCAAGGCTTTTGTTCAAACCGACAGTAAAGAATATAGTGCTGTATCGGTTCCCGAAACTGTGGCTGATGTTTTAACCATATTACGGGGTAATTATAAGGATAGGATTGAGGTTGTTCAACAATACGACCCAAACCTACCCAAAGTGAAATGTTATGCCAATCAGCTTCATCAGGTTATGATGAACCTTGTGGCAAATGCCATTGAAGCCATTCCCAACAAAGGAAAAATTGAAATCAGCACACATTACTATTCCAGCTCAAAAAGTTTAGTAATAAAGGTAAAAGATAGCGGTATTGGCATAGCCCCGAATATACAGGGGAAAATATTCGATCCGTTTTTCACCACCAAAGCTGAAGGCAAAGGCACTGGCTTAGGGCTTTACATAACCTACAATATCATAAAATCGCTTAATGGTGATATTGAGGTAAACTCATCACCCGGCAGTGGGGCTGAGTTCACCATAACGCTACCAGTAGAAGAAACATACGTTTAATCCTTCTGCCCCAGCCTTTTAAAAGCAGAATCGATAACCTCCTTTATTTCATCCTTTTTCCATGGTTTCATGATGTAGCGGTAAACCAACTCCTCGTTTATAGCCTTGAACATAGCTTCGGACTCCATGAAGGCGGTAAGGAGAATGCAAACGGTGGCAGGTTTTTCCTTTTTTACCTTATCGATAAAATCGATACCATTCATATGAGGCATCCTCAAATCCGATATTACTACGTTAATGTTTTCGTTTTTAAGAATTTCGAGCCCCTTCTGTGCAGAATCAGCAACAAAAATACTATAGTCGTTTTTAAAGTTTATTTTAAACAGCTCCAGGTTAATAACCTCATCATCAACGTAAAGAATCTTATTACTCATTCGGTTAAAATGAAATTAGTTTACAGAACCACCAAATCCCCTTTTGTACCCTTCACACTAGAATTGAAAAGTTCGTGGTGCAAAGATAGTAAAAATACCTTTGGTAATGTTAAATAAAACCATCGGACAGAAACCGAAGGGTCCTTTACAGTATTCTATTCACTAAGTCCTAACCTGTATAGAGCGAATTAGAAGTATCGGGATTCCCCGAAGGGCAAACTGTAAAGACACAGCATGCTATATATTTCTATGTCCAAAGAAATATGAGGTTAGTATTTAGAAGATTTTTATTCGTGAGTCCAATCTAAAAAACCAAATTTCATTAAAAATGATGATTCTCGTAAAGATTGTCAGGAATGCAAAGTGTTTATTTTCCGAGATTTATAAATTCACCTTACACCTTACACCTCACGTCTAACCCTTAACGTTTAACGTCCAACGGTTAACGGTTAACACCTATGACTTTTTAGACTGGGCTCAATAATCCAAAAATCTTAGCTATTTATCTTTAACACATCTTATAGATATTGCCATTCCAGAACTAAATTCTTCAATAGTTACACCTCCTGAGTAGCCATCAATATTTACCATTTGTAATGTAGCTGAATTAATCAGAAAGTATGCATTTCCACCAGTAAAGGGAGGTAACCACTTCAAATACAAAATATCCCATGATGTAGATCCAGCTCCTCGAGCCGAAAATCCTGTCTCATTAGTGGTATAAATCACATACTGATTAGGTATCCAGTTATATATACCACTTATAAGAGAATCGTACGGTTCTACTATTTTCTTAAACGCCAAAGTTGAGTTAAGTGACCAGTCGATGCCTCCAATTTCAGTAAGTAATGTTAGCCATTCATCTATATTGGGTACATGCCATCCAAGGGGGCACACATTTTTGCCGCTATAAATTGCTAAAACCGAGTCGGAGTAGTAATTGCCGAAAACCACGGTTGAATCAGGATACGAAGATGAGTAGAAATGCATGGAATCAATAGGTGTTCCATCGGAGTATTTACTTGTTCGTAAGTTTTCAGCCATCCAAACCTGATTACCTATACGAACGGTGTTGTATATAATGCTATCAATATCGGCAAGTGGGGGTTCCGGTACTCCAACGTTAGTGGTAACAGTGCCCATGACCATCATATCGCTATACGAAACCATGGTATTAACCACGTAGGTGGAGTCTGGTGTTACCTCGAAGTAATTGTTGGCAGTGCTTTTTACAGCATTTGTTAAACCACCAACGGCAAAGCCGCCTTTAGCACCTTTTGTAAGAGTGCTACTGATAGCAAAACGAATGCTATCGGGGTGAATAATCATGTAATTGAGGGTATCAGAGAGTTTAGTACCGCCTAAGCCTCCTACGGCAAAGCCCCCTTTAGCACCCTTAGCGGTCTGGTCAAAAAGGAATTGGGCATAGGTGGGTTCAAGCTGGAAGTAGGTTGGAGTTCCCAGAACATCGGCTTTTCCATTGGTAAGCCCACCAACGGCAAAGCCTCCCTTAGCCCCTTTAGTACTACTGCCTTCCACATTAAACCTGACCCCCGTTTCGTAAACGGCCATAACAACCTGACCTTGGGAATTTGTAACGGCAAAGATGGGCTTTTCGGGATCGTGATCTGGCTTAGGCGATACTATTACCGTGCTATCCATTACGCTTACCTGAGCGGTTGGCGCCCAGGCAATTCCTGTTGAATAGGCAATATTTCCTAAACTTCCCAAACTGCTAATACCATTCAGAGCACTGGCGGCAGTAAGTGCGCTATCAGCCAAAAAAGCATAGGGCACCGATACTATCTGCGAAGTTCCCATCGATATAAATTCAGTTTCGGTAGTTCGCTTTACTAACATCTCAAGGTATATGCTTTCGTTCCATGGAATGTCAGCAAAACTACCACTTGCAACCGTACCTGCTCCCAACTGCACCGTAATCAAACCTTGTGGTGTTGTGGTTACATTATGTAGCTCAGAGTATATTACCTCGCCATTGGTTGCAGCTTTACGGAAGTTAACCTGTAACGTAACCGACTCGTTGGCAATGACCGTACCATCAGCATTGCGAACAACTGCCTGGTAGGCAATCTTTTGGGGAACCTGTGCTGTTACACCAAATGTTAAAAGCACAAGTAAAACCACCATTACTTTACGTTGACTTTTCATACTTGATATTGTTAAGATTTGGTTTAAAATTCATTTTTTTTCAGAATACAAGTTAATTTAAAAAATGAATCCAGTCAACTATTTTATGTTTATTTTTAAAAATTAAACTCAATAACTCCAATTTACAAGGGTTTCCACAAACAAAAACATTTTTGACGAATTGCCACTTTGCGTTGACGAAATCAAAAAAATGCCATGCTTTACCTTGAGGTAGACAATTAACCCGGTTAAAAATTTTGTCCTTGCATTTAGCTCTTCAACACTGGTGGCAACTTCCCTGGTGAGCGACGCATTTTGCAGTGTGGAATTGCTCAACTTCTGAACCAAAGCATTCACCTGCTCAATACTGGTACGCTGTTCGTGCGTGGCTACCTCAACAGCTGCATTTAATGCAGGCAGATTGGGCGGGAAGGCAATACCGAAAAACTAATGCACTCATTAGATAGAATAATGAATTCCTGAGAAATGGTGAAATCCAAAAATTAAGAATGCCAAATCAAAATAAACTACACAAAAAATTCATTCTTTTTAATTCTTTCGAAAACCTGCTGGCTTAACTGTTGATTTTGGTTTCGGATACGCTTCCCAATACCCAGTAATCGGTGTAACCTGAAACGGTTTTTAACGGAAACACCATTCAGCAACCAGTCAAGAGCCACTGCCAAAGGTTTACAGCTAATTATACCAACCAACGATTTTGTACGATCATACATCGATAGCGGATCGCGAAAACCAGCACCATGGTGGTAAACCACATCGGCATAAATACCAAACATCAATCCGTGCTGGGTTAGCTGTGAGGTACGCTCTAATGGTAACCATTCAATGTTACTATCCGAAAGGGCTTTGAATAGGTTTCCACCAACATCGGTACGGCGGATGCCAGCCGTGGTTTCCCACTGGTAACCTTCAGCCCAATCCCCTCCAATAAACTCCCAAAAACCTACTGTGGTAAAGCAGAATGATGGGTGGGGCTGAATATCGCTAATGTTTTCGGTTCGCCTGATGGCAGCCAACGGGTACAATTTTAGGGTATTTACAATAAAACTATCGATGGGTTTAACAGGGAAAGCATCGCCATCAATAAATACCAGTATATCGCTGGGACTCGCCTGTTGGGCAATAAACTTTGCCAGTAAGTTAAGCTTTATGGCATGCTCGGCAATGGGCTCGCAACAGGCAAAATGGAACTGGTGCTTATGCTTACAGGCATCGCCACTGAGAAAAGCAAAAACCTTGTAGGGTTGGCTTATATTCCTTTCAAAATACTTTAGCTGTATATCGATCCACTTGTCGGTTTCCCAATGCACAGTTGCAATATAAATCATGCCATTAGTTTACTTATATTGCAAAAATAGCCAAATTTGCCTTTAAGTTACATTTTACCACCAAATACGAATGTCAACGCTTGAATACTCACTTACAATTTTCACCGCTGAAACATACCCAGCCGTAGCCGGCGATGGCCGCAATGCACTGCTTTTGGGTTCAACCCTCTCAGGAAAAGGGTATGGGGTAAAAATTATATGCTTAAACCCCAATGGCTTGCTTCCGGAACGTGAAACGGTCAATGGCGTTGACATACATCGGTTAAACTACAGGTATGGCTCGTTACCTGGTAGATTTTTATTCAGGTTCAGCCTGTTTATCCATCTAATGCTCAACTGCCACAAAAAATCGAAACGGATTATTTACGGGGCAATGCCCGGGTATAAAACTATTGTATTGGCATCACTTTTCCAGAAAACCCCCTGTTTTTTCCGATCAACCCTCTGGGGATTCGACGATGCCGAAAGCCTTGCCGGCAAAAAATCTTTCTTTTTATCGCGGTTAATTTTTAGAAATGTTAACGGTTATCTTGCTCTCAACTCATCGTTTGCAAATTCATGGCAAAATATTTTCGGCAATTTCAATATCTTTCAATCGTTCCAGGGGGTAGATTTGAAAAAGTACAACATTACACTTAAAAGCGTAAATAGCCTACGACTACGTAAAAATCTCAAAATTGATGAAAGTAAATTTGTTATTCTGATGGTGGGACACCTTGTTAGGCGAAAAGGATTCCCTGAAATTATTGATTGGCTTAGTAGAATTGATGATGATTTTATGCTACTGCATGTAGGCACCACCGAAGCCCCGGAGTGGGATTTAATGAGCAGGCATAACGATGAAATGAAAATCCTGCGCCGATACACCGAGAATAAGTTGGGGTCGAAGGTCAAATTTATGGGTCGTCAGGCAAACATGACCGAATTTTACCTGTCGGCCGATATCCTTTTAGTGGCATCGTATGCCGAGGGCTATCCACCAAATTCGGTGAACGAAGGGTTGGCCGCAGGACTACCAGTTTTAACCCGCCAAATAGCTGGTGTTTCCGATGTAATAACCGATGGTGTAAATGGCTATGTTTTTTCGGACGAAAAGGAATTCGCCCTAAAGCTATCAACGCTTATGAACAACCCCATCGGGCGGATGGAGCTAAGCCGTAATGCAAGAATTTTTGCTGAGGAAAAGTTAGATATCGAGAAAATTGTAATTGGCATTCAAACTTTTGTTGGGCTGTAAACCATTGATATTCCCGTTTACTGATGTTATGTTTATCCAAGTTGTTAAATTCAGTTCAAAAATATTTCTTTTTTTATTTAATCATGAATGCTGTCTAAAAAATCAAATTTCAATAGAAATGATAGCTCACGTAAGAAATGTCAGAAATGCAAAGTGTTTAATTTCATGTATTTATAAATTTACAAAATGCCTTACACCTAACGTTTCACGTTTCACGCCTTATGCCTTACGCCTCACGTTTCACATTTCACGTCTCACTCCTCGCTCCTTGCCCTTTACTTTTCTTTCGACTATGAACTTTTTATACTTGGTGCATTAAATAATTTCGCAATTAGTTGGCGGATATTTTGTAATTTTGATTACTACATGGCAAAACGAAAAGTAACGTGTGCAAAGCCGGCAGATTCAAATGAGGCAAAAAAAACAATGAGTTCAGTCTAAAAAGTTCATAAAGTTTATAAAGTTTATAAAGTTCATAAAGTTCGTAAAGTTAAAACAAATTTTATAACGTTTTTTGAAATGCTGACAATTAACAACATAACTTGTTTTGGTAAAATAAAACATGCTTTTTATATCGGCCTCATGAATATAAAAAGGCAAAACTCAAAAGGTGAAATAATAATTTACAAATCTCCAACAGGGCCTGAGATTCAGGTGAGATTGGAGAAAGATACTGTTTGGCTTGATGCACATCTGATGGTGAAACTTTTTGAAGTTAATCGTCCGGCAATAGTAAAACATATAAACAATATCAATAAAACTGGCGAATTTAATAAAAAATCAACCTGTTCCAAAATTGAACAGGTTGCCGCTGACGGAAAGGTTAGAAAAATGAATCTCTATAATTTTGATATGATTATCTCAGTAGGATATAGGGTAAATTCCCGAAGAGCAACACTATTTCGAATATGGGCGACAAAAACATTAAAAAATCATCTTGTTAACGGTTATACTATAAATGAAAAAAGGCTGCATACTGCTCAGAAAAATTTACAGGAATTAACAGAAACTATTGAATACTTAAAAAAAATCAAAACACGAAGTACTTGCTGGGCAGGAGCAGGAAATCCTATCGCTGCTTTCTGATTATTCAAAACTGAATAGTGAAAAGTTAAGAGAGAAAAGATGAAAGAATCACTAGCAACTGTATGAGCTAACGGAGGAAGAGATAAAAATAATAGATAAACAATAATGAAATACCATCCCGAAAAACATCATCGCCGAACCATTCGGTTGCGTGGATATGATTATGCAAAGGCGGGCGCGTATTTTATTACGATTGTAACACAAAACCGTGAACATATTTTTGGTGAAATCGCAAATGGCGAAATGATGATGAATGAAAATGGGGAAATTGCCAAACAATATTGGTTGGAAATTCCATTGCATTTTCCCAATGTATCGTTGGACAAATTTGTAATAATGCCCAATCACATACATGGCATAATTATAATAAATGATAATATCATCGGGGCAAAATATTTTTCGCCCTGACCAGCGAAATATTATCCCGAAAATTGTTTCTATTTCCAATATGCAGTATATTTACATCATAATAGAAATAAAACAAAATAAATGACATTTCTGGAATTTAAGGATAAAATGTTTGATTTGGCATGTTTTAATATCTATCAGGTATATGCATGGAAACCCGATTTTGACCGGAATAACCTTACCCGCTGGGCGAAGAAAGGGTATCTTATCAGGCTACGGCAGGGGCATTTTGCTTTTGCTGAATATAAGAACAAACCAGATTTCCCCCTTTATTTTGCCAACAGAATATACCGCCCATCGTACATCAGCCTGCACACAGCATTGTCGTTCTATGGGATGATACCGGAAGCGGTGGTGCAGATTACCAGTGTGACATCACTAAAAACTACATCATTCGCCAATGATTTTGGCGAATACTCTTATAAGAATGTCAAGGAAAACCTGCTATTCGGGTACGAACTAAAGCCAATGGCCAACAACCGCACCATACAGTTTGCCACTCCCGAAAAGGCATTGCTCGATTTGCTGTATCTTTATCCATTCTACGATTCCCAACAGGAATTGGAAGAATTGCGTTTGGACGAAGATTATCTGCACGATAATTTGAATATGGATTCACTGGCGAAATATTGCGCCAGGTTCAAAAGCAAGGCTCTTAACCATCGGGTAAAGTTGCTTTTTAAAACTTACGATTTATGATACAGATTGAACAAATAAGAAATTATTTTCCACCTCAAATCCGTGAAAATTCTGTCTTCGATAAGTATATACTGAAAGAGTATTTACAGTTAATGATTCTGGATTATCTCTCTTCTACTCCATTCATCAGAAAAATGAAACTTATCGGTGGAACAAATCTGCGTTTGGTAAAAGGAATAGACCGCATCTCCGAAGATTTGAACTTTGACTGCAAAAACCTGTCGAAAGATGAATTTATTGAAATGACAAACGGAGTAATCCAGTTTTTAAAACGTTCAGGGTTGAGGGTAGAAGTAAAGGATAAAGAAAACCCGAGACTAACGGCTTTCCGGCGTAATATCCATTTTCCGGAGCTGTTATTCGATTTAGGATTAAGCGGACATAAGGAAGAGCGTTTCCTGATAAAAATCGAAAGCCAGGACCAGAAAATAGTTTATCCTCCGGTTATCGCAAATATTAAGGGCTGCGGATTCTTTTTTCCTTTTCCCGTCCCTTCCGATGGCGTATTATGCAGCATGAAAATAGCTGCATTGTTAGCCCGTGCTAAAGGCCGTGATTTTTATGACCTGATTATCTTGCTTTCACAGTCAGAACCGGATTATGATTTCCTGTCAAAGCGCTGCGGAATTAGCAATTTGCAAGAGTTCAAACAAGCAGCAGTCGAACTCCTAAAAACAGTTGATTTAAAGAAAAAGCAAAAGGACTTTGAACATTTGCTTTTCAATAAAACGAATAGCAAAAAAATATTATGGTTTGGTGAATTTGTAAATTCACTAACTGAATAATAAACGAATTAATAAATACAGAACTCATGACTTAACAGCAAAATAAAATGTCGCAATTTTACATAAAATTAGTTAATATATAGGTAAAAAAAAACACTAAATTCTAATTTCTAAATACTA
>DFYV01000018.1 GCA_002383425.1 Bacteroidales bacterium UBA4073
AGGATTTTTAGACAAAAATGCGTCAGTTTATTTTACGATGAAAATTTTATAAAACATTGATTCTCAAGCATGGGGTAGGAGGTCTGAATTTGAATTCCAAATTCTTTCTTTGCCATATGCGTTAGTTCGGTTATCAATTCTTTAAGTCCAAGGCTGAAAATTTCATAGTTTTCTTTTACAAGATTAAGCGCAAGGGCTGGATTTCCTTTCATTGTAGTATGGTTTCCCATAATTTCAAGTGCTTTTGTAATACCCTCATCGGTGCTGTAGGAGTAAAGCCTGTTGCTTTGAATCAAAAAAGGTAAAAAGTTTCTTACCTCAAGGGGAAGCATGTAATAGCGCTGTAACATCTGGAAATAAAATGTTCTTGTAAATCCTTTAAGCGATCTGTTTGAGTAAGCGGGCCATTCTCTGGCCAGAATGAAGTCGAACATAACGTCGGTAGCCACGCTCGACCAACGTCCGTAACTCGGAATAAGAATTGTTTTGCAGCTTCTCCATGCCGGATGCTTATCGGTAGTTTGGTCAATTTTACGGTGGAGCATAATGCCCTGTTGTACCCGTTTTGGGTATTTAAGGATTTGATTCCCTTTCACCTGATCGCCAATAAAATTACCCAACCGAATATCGACATTGCTGCCGGAAAGGTAAATATGTGCCAAAAAATTCATTACTGCTAAATTGTTGCCACTGCTAAAACCTCATCGCTTTTTGAGTTATGGTAACGCATAAGTTTTAGCTCGTTGCCATCCCATACGCAGTAGGTGTTGTTCACCAACCAATCGCCGAGAACTACAAGGTTTGCTTTTTCAGAAAGGGGGTATATAACGGGTGAGTGCCAGTGCCCGTACATGAAAAAATCGAAATGTTCATGCTGCAACATCAATCTCGAATACCTGGTGATTTGTTCATCCTCGCCTCTAAAAGTATGGGTTATCTCCTTGGAGTACCGGTTGCTTACACTCCATCGATTTCCAAACCACAACGAGAAGTTTGGATGTAAGCGTGCAAATAGCCATTGCAGAGTAGGACAGGTGAATATGCTCTTCAACAGCTTGTACCCAGGATCGCCTGGTCCAAGGCCATCGCCGTGGGCAAGCAGGAATTTTGCCCCAAGCAGCTCACGAATTATCGGTTTACGGTGAATCTGGACACCCAGCTCCTCCTCAAAGTAGTCGAACATCCAAATATCATGGTTGCCTGTAAAGAAGTGGACAGGAATACCGCTATCGGTTAGCTGGGCAATTCGACCCAAAAAACGGGTGTAACCTTTTGGAACTACCCGGCGGTATTCAAACCAAAAATCAAAAATATCACCTAAAAGATATAGCTCAGCGATATCGTGGTTAATGGAATCGAGCCAGGCGTTGAATAGCTGCTCGCGGGGCAGGCTTTGCTCATGGCTGGGCAAACCAAAATGCATGTCCGATGCAAAGTATATCTTTTTACCTTGGCTCATGGTATATCAGGCTATTTGTTAAGGTATTTGTCCAGCACCTTTTGCAGGTCTGCACCGTAAAGGTTTTTGCCAATGATGTTGAGATCCTTACCTATAAGGTAGTTGGCTGGCAAAAGTTTGACGTTGTAGAACATTGCCGCTTTTGATGCTGTGGGATCCTCTTCTCTTACACTAATCCATGGTATTCCGGTATTATCAAGGTAGTTTAACCACGTTTCGCGGGAGCTATCGAACGATACCTGGTAAATCTCAAACCCTTTGCCTTTATACTTCTTGTATATTTCTATTAATTCGCGGTTATCGAGTAGGCTTACGGTATTCTCGCTTGCGAAAAAGTCGAGTAGAATAACTTTCCCTTTCAATGAGGAAAGGCTGATATGCCGGCCATACCTGTCGGGTATGCTTAAATCGGGTATGGGCATATCGGCGTTTTCGATAAGCTGTTGCATTTTAGCATTGGCAATTTTGCTCTCAATAAGTTTGATATCTTCGAGCATCCCTTTGGTGTAACCCGATTCGGGATAAAGGGCTTTCCACGCCGTTGCCACCATTTTGATGAGCAAAAGGTCATCGGAACTATCGAAAAGGTAAAGGTTATCGTTATACTTTTGGTACAAGGCCATTATGCTTGCCTTGGACATAGGGTTCTCCCAAATAAACTTAGTGAGCTCATCTTTAGCCTGTTTCCGCTCCGCTTCAAATTCCCTGTTGATTACCTCGCGTTCATCATTAGTTCCGGCATTCAGATACCTGCGTGAGAGCTCATCAACTTTTGCCTTGGATTTTGCAAAGGTCTTTGTTACCTGGCGTACTTTCTCTGAGCCCTCCGAACCCGAAACCTGATAGTCGATGGCATTGTTAAGGTCAAGGACAACATCGATTTTTTCGCCCTTTTGTGCCAGTAAGGTGATAGCATTGCCGTTGCTTGCACTTACCGAGTAAAATTCAGGCTCTTCACCTTGTTTAATCTTGAACTTTTTGGAACTCTCCCCAGCCGAAATCTTTACAGAGTCGAGTTTTATGGTTTTGTTAAAGTCAATCTTGCTCAGAGTCAGGGTGGTTTTATCAGAACTTTTTACCTTCAATGTAATGGTAATAGTATCGTTGCTTCCGCATCCTGCTATAAATAATGCAAATAAAATAATAAAAATAGAATTTCTAAAATGCATGGTTTATTAAATTTTGATTACCTGCAAATTTAGCCAAACTTTACAATTTTGTTCGACACCTTTCGTGGAATAAACCATTTAAGTTGCATTTTTGTAGAAATTTGGTAACGATATGAGGACAAAACCCAATGGTTCATACATAAGCTATTTCAGTAACCTGGTTAAAATTAAGGGTGGAATTAACCTTGCCCAGGGTATTCCGGGTTACCAGCCAACGGTTGAGCTTATAAATTTGTTAGGCGCAATGGTTCAATGTTTACCCTGTGAAATACTACCGTTTTATAAGGTGAAATCCAACGAATGCTAATATTTCATAGTGAATGGGAATTATCCAAAGGCAAAATTATTTCAAAGGGCAAGAAATGCAGAATGTTCCGCCTTGGCGGGAAAAAATGCAAAATAGAACGGATTTATCGGAACGGTTATTAGACTTCGCAGCAAGTAGCATTAAAAATTGTTGCAAAATCCGTAATCACTGCGAAAGGAGATGGAAAATGACTTTGCAATTTTTACCCCGTTAAATAAATAAACTTAGAGAAAACTTAGAATTGATAAGTACATTTAACGGGGTGAATTTTGTAATCTTTACCCCGTTAGATAATTTATCTAATCAAACAGGTTTCTACTTGTTAGGTATTTTTATATCTAACGGGGTGAACTTTGTCCCGCCCTGGCGGGATTGTATTCACGCTGCGCTTCGCTTGCCCTTCGGGAAATCCCGATACTTCGACTTCGCTCAGTACAAGTCGGGACTTCGTGAATACAAGTCGTTACCTTGCATATTACAAAAAAATTAATGAAACATTAATATTATAAAATTCGTATCTTTAGGAAATATTAAATTGAGAAAATATGTTGACAAAAACCAAACTTAAAGAACAAATTGAAAAATTTCCAGAAGAGTTTTCCATTGATGAGTTGATTGAGAATTTAATTTTATTGGAAAAGATTGAAATTGGAAACAGGCAATCAGATAACGGAGAAGTAATCTCAGACGCAGAAATGGAAAATGAAATTGAAATATGGTTCGACTAAATTGGACATTTCAAGCAAAAGACGACTTAAAAGCAATCGCTGAATATATCTCAAGAGATTCTAAGCGTTATGCAAAACTTCAAGTTATCAGACTAAAAAACCGGACAAGAATATTAAAAACTCAAGTCCATTCAGGAAATATTGTACCCGAAATTAACCAAGAAAATATTAGAGAACTAATTGAAGGAAATTACAGAATTATTTATAAAATAGTGCAAGATAATCGCATAGACATTTTGACAATCCATCATTCTGCAAGAGATTTGACAAGAAGAAAAATTGAATAAATAAGCAAGGTAACATCTGCTATTGCAAATGCAGGCTAATGTACTAAAATGAAAATAATTACACAAAATAAAATAACTGCAAATCGGACAAGTAAGTACCTTGAAATCCTGCACTTGCCATAGCCGAAAACCGGAGGGTGGGCTATATTATCCATCATACATCGCACACCAAAGCCATTAGGGTAATTCACGATTACATTGGCCTTTGCGCTCCCAGTGTTATGCAGCAAGCCCTGTCGCTTTACCTTGAACAGTGTAATTACGGTAATGCATTTATAGTTGGACTGCGGCAAAATGTAAAAGCCGCTTTTGAAACGCTTAGAGATGTCCTGTTGGACTTGCATTTCACAATACCTGCAATTGATGGCGGATTTTTTATATGGGCTAAACTACCGGAGCAATATATCGATGGTTTTGAGTTTGCATCGGACCTTTATGATGCTACGGGTGTAGCAGCTATTCCTGGTGAGCATTTTAGCTCCGTTAAAGTGAACTGGTTGCGGTTTAATGTGGCACGACCAATTGAGGAAATATTGTTGGCTGGCAATAGAATAGCAGAGTTTGTAAATAAATAATGAGTATGCTCCGAAAACTCCGAAAACAAGAAAGAACGAAGGGCACGAAAGCACGAGGGTACAAAAGAACGATTGCACGATAGCACGAAAGGACGAAAGAACGAGAGCACTATAACACTAATTTTTTAAATAAAAAACAATAATTTCGTGTTAATTCGTGAAATTTGTGGCTATTTCTCAATCGTGCGTATTTTTAGTTCAAATACAATGAAATGACTTTTCGGAGGTGACTCAATGATGATAATTTTTTCAGCTATACTGATTTCGTTTTATTTATTGGCTATTCTATGGCTTTTGAGTGGCTTGCTTAGCAACAGATGGTTGAAAACTGATAGTTCTTCGTCTAATGCTTTTGATGGCATATCGGTTATTGTTGCTTTCAGGAATGAGCGTGCAAATCTTCCTAAACTGTTGGAATCGCTTAGGGTACAGGATTTGCCTAACGGGTTATGGGAAGTTATTCTGGTTGATGATGGCTCAACCGATAATGCGCTTCAACTGGTTGAAAACAGTATGAATGGAATTCCGGTAGTATCCCTGGTACTCCCTGAAGGACAATCTGGGAAAAAGCAGGCGTTACTGTATGGGCTCTCCAGGGCAAGGTTCAACACAATTGCCTTTACCGATGCCGATTGTATCCCAGGTCCTCAATGGCTTAGTACTATTGCTCAAAGCATGAAGCATCTCCATTTTTTACAGGGTGAGGTTAGTCCACAGGTTGTAAAGGGTGATTTTTTTTCAATGTTTGAGGCTCTCGATTACCTCTCGCTTATGGCTGTTTCGGCTGCAAGTTTTTCCAATGGGCGGCCAGTAATAGCCTCATCGGCCAATTTAGCCTTTAACCGCAGTGCGGTAATGGTCGATGCCAAAGCATTAAAAACCCACATGGCATCAGGTGACGATATGTTCCTGCTGCATCATGCCAAAAGTAAACCCGGTTTGCGATTGGGTTTTTTGGCCTCACCGCAAATAGCTGTGGGTACGGTTTTTGATGGCGGAATAAAAGGCTTCATTTCACGTCGTAGCCGTTGGGCTTCAAAGGCATTAGCCTATACTGATCCCGATACCATACTTCTTTCAGCTGTGGTGTTTATCTTTAATTTATGGCTGGCTGTACTAATTGTTCTGTCAATACTCGGTATAGTACATCCTGCACTGCCGCTTGCAACTATTGCTGCTAAAACGCTGGTCGATTTCCCTTTCCTTGTGTATTACCTTACTAAAACTTCGCAGCAAAAATTACTGGTTGTTTTTATACCTTTACAAATTGTTTACCCATTTTATATTTCGTTCACTGCCATTGTAGGATTACTTAAAGGAACAGTTTGGAAAGGCAGAATAACAGGATAGCGGAGTCCGCCCGTAGCGGTTCACCCGTGCGAATAGCCATCCGTAGGCTACTTACCGACCGTATGGCTGTTGTATCGCTTCTATTCATCTCCATTGTAGCAGTAATAGCCATGCTTGGTTACCTGATTGCCCCCGATAGTACACCTTACGCTAACGATCAGCATTTACAGCTGACAACCCTTAAGCCTGGTACAAAGGTTAAATTCCTTCGCATTCCTAAGCAGTACGATGTTAAGCACCGGAACATTATAGGTAGAATGCTATTTGGACTGGAGTCCGAATTCAACGAGTTTCCTTTTGATAGCATTTATTTTGATGGTTCAAAAGTATATGCTGTTGAGTACAATTCAATGTCGGTGGGCGATACCATCCTAAGGGAATTTTCTATACCCGAAATACTTTACCGTTCAGATCTTATAAGTAATTTTAAATTCGATGGCAACACCATAAAAACTTTTTTTAAAAACGGACAAGCTGTAAGTATTCACATTGACGATGCCCGGCAATTAGTTACAAATAAACATATTGTAGTTCGCTGTTTCCTGCTTGGAACCGATAGGCTTGGACGCGACTTGTTAAGTCGGCTTATTATTGGGGCACGCATATCACTTTCGGTAGGTTTTATTGCAGTTGGTATATCCCTTGTAATTGGAATTCTGCTTGGTGCCATAGCGGGTTTTGCCCGTGGATTTATTGACGATGCCATCATGTGGCTGGTGAATGTGGTTTGGTCTGTCCCTACGCTACTGATGGTAATTGCCCTAACCATGGTGATTGGTAAGGGTTTTTGGCAGATATTTGTCGCAGTTGGCCTAACCATGTGGGTCGATATGGCCCGTGTGGTGCGTGGTCAGGTGCTTAGCGTTCGCGAAAAAGAATATGTTGATGCAGCAAGGGTATTGGGTTACAGCAGCTGGCGAATTATTTTTAGGCATGTCATGCCCAATATTATGGCACCGGTAATAATAGTATCGGCAAGTAATTTTTCAACGGCAATACTGCTTGAGGCCGGTTTAAGTTTTCTGGGCATTGGGGTGCAACCACCTGCTCCCTCGTGGGGAACTATGATACGCGACCACTACGGTTACATCGTAATGGACAAGGCTTACCTTGCTTTAATCCCAGGTTTTGCCATGATGCTGCTTGTTTTGGCCTTTAACCTGTTGGGCAACAGCCTACGCGATGCCCTTGATCCCCGGGAAATTGAAAAGGCTTAGTTGATGGTTGACAGTTGTTCGTTGTTCGTTGTTCGTTGCTCGGGAAAGTGGTTTATGGTTTATGGTTGATGGTTGACAGTTGATGTGATGATGTGATGATGTGATGATGTGATTATGTGATGATGGTAAGTGGTTGACATTTAACGATTAACGATTAACGATTAACGATGATTGTTCGTTGTTCGTAAAAAAGAATCTTGAATTTTTAATCTTTATCCTTTAACATTTAACATTTAACTTGATTTCGAACCCTGAACTTCTCTTTCTCATGGCATATCGTCGGAGTGGGGAGTTATGCACAAGATTTTATAAATTTGTGACATAAACAATTCCACCCTACCATGGTAAGCCACATCCGTACAATGTTCCATACGCAAGAAAAGAGAGGTATGCGCTTAACCTCACCTATAAAATGCGGTAGAGATGATGCATGGCTCGGCGAGGGTTACTACTTTTGGGATGACCTTAACGACGCAAAGCAATGGGGAAATAAAAGTAAAAGAAAAACCGGTGCATTTGAAATCTATAGGTCTGAAATAGATATAGAAAACTTCTTAGATACTGTGTTTAATGAGGACCACTACCGATTCTGGGTACGGCAAATAGAAAAGGCCGCAAAGGTAATTCAACTAAAAACCAGAACAAAACCGACCATTAAAGAAATAAATGAATACTTTAAAGAAAAGGCCTTATGGGATGAAGTGGATGGAATTCTTTTTCAAGATTTACCAATAAACGAAAACCTTTCGAAGGTTAAATCGTTTTACTACAGAAAGAGGATACAAGCTGTTGTTTATAATGTTGAAAAAATTATTAACTTTGTATTCCATTTTGAAGGTAAATGTAACTAATAAGGAAACAAAATGCTAAATCTCAAGTTACTTGAGCAAAAATTAGACAATGCCTTGGCCAACGAAACCCAGGAAAGTTTAACGCAATGGCTCTATTCCAAAAGACTAAGAGAATTCCTTGGTAAAGGTAGCTTTGAGCCTCTTATCGAAAAAAGTACTAATTTTAACAGATTCATTGAAAATACAACCTTTATGAGTGTCTCCGTTTCTTTTAAACCCAACGAAACAGATTACGCTCTTGCAGCATAATGAATGTTGAAAAACAAATAAAGCTTTCATTTCATGGCGTTGATATTCTCAACGTACAGTTTATTGCTGAAAGCATTCTTGATAAAAATGTAAATGTTGACATCATTATCAAACCAAAAGTTTTTTACCCTGTTAATTCCCCTCTTGAATTTAAAATAATTTTCGATACTCAGTTAAAGGCCAATGGTTTCTTTGAACTTAAACTAAATGCAGTAGGGCATTTTTCAATCAGCAACGATGTTGATGAAGAAACCCAAAAAAAGTTTATTAATACCAACGCTCCGGCAATTATGTTCCCCTACGTTCGCTCTTTCATAACTACGTTTACCAGTAATTTAGGGAATGTTACCGGTCCGCTTACTATTCCTCCACATTTTTTTTCAGGGCAACTTGAAGAATTAACCGAAAATAGTTTGCCAAAGCCATAGTTATCGGTAAAACTTACCGACACTAAAAATAATCTCCTTAATCTGTTCATTATTCATGTTGTAACATTAGTTACGCATGATGATATTAAAAAGGTATTCGTAAACCTCTATTAGATGAATTCTTGCAAATATTTTGCATATTTCCTTTGTTTTCCGCAATTTTTTGGAATGCCCGCGTAAGTTATTGTAATTCAGAATGTGTTTTATAAGTTTGGGTGTCCCAAAAAAATGCGGGAAACTGGAAAGAGCAGTCCTCTTGGTCTCCCGGAATTTAGACGGGCTAATGCGACTCGAACGCACGACCCCCACGCCTTCGGCGTGGTGCGCTAACCAGTTGTGAAAGGGATAAAAAAAAAGGAGGCATGATGGCCTCCCCGATTTCCGTCGGGGTGGTGCGACTCGAACGCACGACCCCCTGCTCCCAAAGCAGGTGCGCTAACCAACTGCGCCACACCCCGATTACTATTGTTTGCGGAGAGGGGGGGATTCGAACCCCCGGTACCCCTTGCGGAATACGACGGTTTAGCAAACCGTTGGTTTAAGCCACTCACCCACCTCTCCAGGGTTTGGATTAACTTAAATACCTTTTGTTAAAGGCAGGGCAAAAGTACAAAAATCAAATTGCATGTGCAAAATAATTGCTCAAAAAAAGAGGGGACATTCCCCTCTTTTGTTTCAACTCAAATCAACATTTTACTTTTTCTTGGGTTCGTTACCCGATTTGGCTATGTTGTCGCGCATGTTGGTATCAGCCTCAATATTTTTAATACGGTAGTAATCCATTATGCCCAGATTACCAGTACGGAATGCTTCGGCAATGGCTTTTGGAATTTCGGCTTCGGCTTCAATAACCTTGGCACGGGCTTCCTGAGCCTTGGCCTTCATTTCCTGTTCCATGGCTACTGCCATGGCCCTGCGTTCTTCAGCCTTAGCTTGTGCGATATTTTTATCGGCATTAGCCTGGTCCATTTGCAGAACGGCACCGATATTTCGTCCTATATCGATATCGGCTATATCGATGGAAAGAATTTCGAATGCCGTTCCGGCATCGAGCCCCTTATCGAGAACCGTTTTCGATATTTTATCGGGGTTTTCAAGTACCTCCTTGTGGCTTTGCGATGAACCAATGGCGGTTACAATACCCTCGCCTACGCGAGCTAGTACGGTTTCCTCACCGGCTCCACCAACCAGCTGTTTGATGTTTGCCCTTACGGTTACCCTGGCTTTGGTGATAAGCTGAATGCCATCCTTTGCAACGGCAGTTACCGGAGGTGTGTTGATAACCTTTGGGTTAACTGACATCTGAACGGCTTCAAATACATCGCGACCGGCAAGGTCGATGGCTGTGGCCATTTTAAAGTCGAGGGGAATGTTTGCTTTTTGAGCCGATACCAGAGCGTGTACCACTTTTGCAACCCGCCCACCGGCAAGGAAGTGCGCTTCCATTTCGTTGCGGTTTAGGGTTAAACCAGCTTTTATACCCTCAATCATGGCCTGTACAATCACCCTTGGGGGTACTTTACGCCAACGCATGAAGATTAACTGCAAGAGCGATATACGCACTCCCGAAACCAGCGCTTGGAACCATAATCCAACAGGTACAAAGTAAAAGATTATCCATAAGCCTACTACGCTTAGGGCAATAATCAGAAGTAATGTGCCAACTTCACTCATAGTTTTTATGTTATTTGGGTTTGACAATTATTTTGTTTGTTTCAACTCTGAGAACAACAATTGGGGTGTTAGGGTTTACTAATTCATCAATAGCTGTTACCTCAACGGTTATTCCTTTTATGGAAGCTTTTCCCATAGGGGCAAGGCGACTGATTGTAATCCCCTCATCACCTGGGTGTATATTGTTTTCAAGTTCATCAACCGCTTTTGAGTTGATGTTGGTTTCGAGCGTTACATGCTTCCATGTTCTTGACCTTAGCGAGAAAATAAGTGTTGCAACCGATGCAATGGCTGTAAAAAGAAGCGTCAAATGTCCTGCTGTAGTTCCATAATTGGTATAGGCTGAGTAAACGGAGTAAATGATTATCAAAAAACCACCGATACCTGCAATGGTAATGCCTGGTATCATGAAAAATTCCACAACCAGTAAAAAAAGACCTAAAACAATAAGTGCAATAATCCAGAACATAGCTTAGATTTTAGTTTGATGCAATAGTGGCACTAAGTCCACGACGAAGCAGCTCGTTCATCATGCCCTCAAGCACTTCAAACTCACCGTGTTTGATATCGCATTTCCCTTTAAAATGTGTAATAAGGGCGCATTGCTCGGCCTGATGAGGGTCGTGATGGCACACTTCGACCAGCGTATCAATTACGTAGTCAAAGGTGTTAACATCGTCGTTATGCAGTACCAAAATGTACTCATTTTTTGGCTGTGGCGAAAGTTTACCCTTCTTGTGTACTTTCTCTTTAACTGCCATACTACAATCAATTTTTTGCTAATATAGTAATTTATGGTGTAATTTCAATAACTACGGCTTTAAGTAATCCGCTTGCAATCAGGTTATCCTTAATTCTGTTGGCTTCGTCGAGAGTGTTAAAGTTTCCGATGATGTAAATGAACTCACCAGTGCTATCTACTTTACGACTAAGCTCTTTCCCCTGTGAGAGATTTCGGATGGTATTGATTTCGGAATCGGTTAAAGGGATTTTATATCGCCCAACCTCAACAATGTACAGGCGATTTTCGGGGTCGGACGGTTGGTTAGGCTGGACTGTCTCTTCAAGCTGTTGTGCGCGTTGAGTGGTTATACGGGTTCCGTTATACCATGCCACAATAAAAGCATCTTTGAATCCTTTTCGTTTAATGGTTGCATGGGCTTTCTCAGCCTCAGAGAAGCGATTGAGGTTGCCAATATAGTAGCGAATAATATTACCTGTTTTATAGCCGTAAACGGGAACCATCCCTTTAAAGAATGCTGGTTTTTGTGGAGTGCTAAATGCTCCAATTTGTATCCGGTAAATTACTCCATTGGGTAGTGGTTCATTCATCGGAATAGGGTTTTGGTCGGTGTAGTATGGTTCATCGGTAATGCCAAAGTCAGTTGGTACTTCATCAATTATTGTTATAGCAGGAGTAACTTGCTGTGGTACAGGTTCATTTTTTAGCATGGGCTGATAGGTTGAGTCGAGTCCTTCGGTTTTAGTAGTTTCCTGTTCATCCTGGACAATGGTGTAGGATGTTTGTCCAAAAATATTTTTTTCAAGCTTGATGATATTGCTTATCAGCTGTTGTTCCATTAGGCGTAAGCGCCAGATTTTTGCGAATGCAAGGTCAAGCTGTATTAACCCTAAATTACGGAGCAACGATGCTTCAAAGATACTTTCGGTTTGCCCTGTTGAGCCGATGTTATTAATTATGGCGCTAGCGGCTCTGAAGTTGTTCTGAGCGTTGGATATTAACTTTCGAATTTCATCGTCGCGGCTACCACTTTTAACGCGGGCCACCTCAATACAGTCGGCATAAATTTGATATTTTTTCTCCCAGTACTTTTCAAACAGGTTGGAAAACGCTTCCATGGCAGCTACCATCTGGTTGTACTCATTGGAGCAAGCATCGGTATTTATAGTACAACACTGGTTATAGGCCATCCTTTTATCGATGGCATTACTGCGCAAACGTATAAGTTGCGGGGTAAGCTTTTCGGCTTCGGTTAACCGGTTGATTTCGTCGGTATGGAAAACGGTTGATGCGAACTGTGCCTGGTAGATAAAGTCGGGGTTATCGGCAATAAACGATATGTTGCCATCGCCTTGTGGCTTCCGTTTTCCTGTGAGGTATTCCTGTTCAATTTGGCTGGCGCGGGCAAAGAGCAAATCGGCTTCTTTTTGGGCGGCTAGCATGTCGTCCTCAACTTTGGTTACCTGTTTCTCGAGCTTAATGCGTTGTTCGGCAGTGGTAACGTAGTCGAATCGGCCACGGAGGTCTTCGAGTTTAATTTTGAGTGTGTCGGCAAGTTTTTGGGCAGCAAAGCCTTTGGCTAAAACCCGGGCATACTCGGGATCACTTTCAACCGAATTAAACTTTGCGGCTTTGGTATCGATGGGTGGGGCGGCGTCATCTGTTTTTTTAACCTCGGTATTTGTTTTGGTTTCATTTTGCCTGCTATCGGGCTGCGTTGCGTTAGGGGTTAGGGAGGCTATGGTGAGCAACTCCTTGTAGCTGCTGGGAGTATGCCGTGTCGGGTTTATATCGTTGCTAATCAGGAACACGCTAAGGGTGTCGGGTAGGTGTAATCGGGTCGAAGTAAAGCACGCCAATGTGTCGTTGCTGCAGGTAAGGTAAAGAAAATCGTCGTATGTTGAGTTTATGGGAAAACCCAGATTTTCAGGTGTGCTCCATTGCTTTTTTGCGGGGTTATAAACCGATTTGTAGATGTCGTAACCACCCATACCGTAATGTCCTTTTGATGCAAAGTAAAGGGTGACACCATCGGGCATAATAAAGGGGTACTCCTCGTTTAACGACGAGTTAATAATATCACCTAAATTTTCGGGTTTGCTCCACTTGCCGTTTTCGAGCAGCTGAATACGAAAAATATCGGTTCCCCACAAGGTAGATTTGCCGTAGCTGGAATAATACAGGTAATCGCCTGGCTTGATACTCTTGGGATAAAACATTAATGGAGTGTAATTCATTTGTTTATCGGTGGATGTTCGCAGGTTTTCGGGGACGGGAACAAACGAACCTTCGGGCAATAGGGTTGAGTAGAAGTTTAAAAAATTTTCGGGCGTACCATGTTGCCTGTCGAAAACGGTTGGGGTGTAAACGTATCGGGTAAGGGATGAGCCATTTTCGCATGCTGTCACCAGCTTTTCTATCTCATCGAGCTTTATTTCGGGCGAACCACCGTTTATCACAAATCGGCGGTAATAGTCGATGGCGTCGTTAAATTGGTACGATAACCGTAAAGCTTCGGCAAGGTAAAAGTACACCATAGTATTCACTTCGGCTACCGATGCCTCTTTCAGATGTTCTAAAGTCATCTCAATGTCTCTACTTCCATAGAGGTAGCAAACTCCCAGAGAGTAATGTATTTCGGCATCGCGAGGGAATTGGTTGAGCAATTCCCTGTAAAGATTGATTGCTTCGGTGTATCTCTTTGCTTTAAACAGTGAATCGGCTGTCATCCTTTGCACGTTAACCTGCCGTACCAACAAGCTGTCAATCTGGCTATATGATGCAGAGGCTAATAGAATTAACGAGATTATGGTAAATATTTTCAATTCCTTCATACCTTTAAAGCGTTGGATGTTTAAAAGACATTCAAAAATAGTGTATTAAGGCAAAACTGAAAAAAATAATCTCAATTGGTAGGGTAAAATTCCTGCAAGTTGTAGTATGAATAAATAAATGAAATGTCATGAAGATAAATCAAAGTATAGCCATAAGCGAAAATGGCTTTGTTTTTAACCCAATAACGGGCGACTCGTTTACACTGAACAATACCGGTATTCAAATTTTAACAATGCTCAAATCCGGTAAAACTATCGATGATATAAAGGAAGTAATCGCTGAAGAGTACGATGTTGATGATTTGGTTTTGGAAAGGTATTTACAGGATTTTTTCAGCGATTTAAAGTTAAATAGCTTAATTACAGAAGGGTAACGGCTATGGAACGTAAAAAAATTACAGTGGCCATTACCGGACTTAACAATATCGATAGCCCAGGACCAGGTATGCCAGTGGCAAGAGGGATAAAGGAGTCGTCCTACTTTGATACCCGGGTAGTAGGCCTTGCCTACGATCACCTTGAACCGGGTATTTACATGAAGGAGTGGGTTGATAAAACCTACATGATTCCATACCCATCAAAAGGTAAAGAGGCTTTGTTCGAAAGGATTAAGGAAATTCAAGCAAAGGAAAATCTCGATTTTATTATTCCAAATTTCGATGCCGAACTCTTTTCGTTTATCAAGTTGGAAAATCAGATAAACCAGCTGGGTATAAAAACATTTTTACCAACCCTGGAACAATTTGAGGAGCGACATAAATCGAATCTGCCTGAGTATGGGAAAAAGTATGGCGTAAATGTACCTAAAAGCGAAGAGGCTTTTAGCATGAACGACCTTGCAAATATTTTACGCTCATATACTTATCCCGTAATGGTAAAGGGGAAATATTACGATGCCTATAAGGCATACTCGCTTGAGCAGGCACAAGCCTATTTTTCAAAACTATCGGCAAAGTGGGGGTATCCGGTTATTGTCCAGGAGTATATAGATGGTACCGAGGTTAATGTTATTGCGCTTGGCGATGGAAAGGGGAATGTGATTTCTGCTGTAGCCATGCGAAAACAGTATATTACCGATAAGGGTAAAGCTTGGGGCGGAGTCACCATTGCCGACGATTCAATGCTGGAGCTTACTCATAAAATAATTTCCCAAACAAAGTGGAGGGGAGGTATGGAGCTGGAGCTTATCCGAACTACTGATAGTAAGCTGTACATACTTGAGATTAATCCGCGAATACCAGCTTGGGTTTACCTGGCTGTTGGAGCTGGTCAAAACTTGCCCGAAGCACTTGTTAAACTTGCCTTGGGCATGGAGGTAAGGCCATTTACATCATACGATATCGGGAAAATGTTTATCCGCTACTCGTGGGATATGATTGTTGATATCGATATGTTTTCAAAGCTGGTAACAAGTGGCGAATTGTAAAATAATAAATGACTACATTATGGAAAAGAAAATTTTTGAAAGGCCAACCATTACAAGATTAACACCGGGAATGCCCTCAAAGCATGGGGTTGGAACAGCTGTAGCACCAGTTCAGTTCATTGATGGGCTAAAGGTTGACGATTTGCTCGAAAAGTACGGGTCACCATTGTATATCTTCTCCGAATCGGTAATTCGTAAAAATATTCAGGATTTAAAGCAAGCTTTTACGGTTCGATACCCCAAGGTGCAGGTTGCCTGGAGCTATAAAACCAACTATCTGGATGCCATTTGCAGAATTTTCCATCAGGAAGGTTCATGGGCCGAGGTGGTTTCGGGTTTCGAATACGAAAAGGCCCGGCTTAACGGAGTTCAAGGCGAGCATATCATTTTTAACGGTCCCGGCAAAACCGAGGCGGAGCTGCTAAAGGCTGCTCAAGAGGGGGCTTACATCCACATCGATCACTTCGATGAGCTATTCCTTTTGGCAAGGGTATGCCAAAAAAATGATGTAACAGCAAGGGTTGCCATCAGGGTAAACATGGATGTGGGGATATACCCCAAATGGGATAGGTTTGGCTTTAATTACGAGAATGGTGAGGCATGGGATGCCATTAACAGGATAATGGCCAACCCGCAGCTAAAGCTAATGGGGTTGCATACACACATCGGAACTTACATAATGACCGCCGATGCTTACCGAATTGCAGCATCAAAACTTTCGGAGCTGGCTGCTTCCATCGCTCAAAAATTTAACCACTTCATTGCATACATCGATATGGGAGGGGGATTTGCTTCGCGTAATACGTTACGGGGGGCTTACCTTTCAGGGGAGGATACAGCCTTGTCGTTCGATGACTATGCCGATGCTATTACATCAGCTGTAATAAATTCTCAAATCAAACCTGATAAATTACCTACTATTATCCTTGAAACCGGTAGGGCTATTATTGACGATGCCGGTAATATTGCAGGAACGGTTATTGCCAACAAAAGGCTTACCGATGGCCGTAGAGCACTTATTGTTGATGTCGGCGTAAACCTACTTTTCACCTCGTTTTGGTACGACCATAAGATAAATCCAACTCAACCTCATTCAGGATTGCTCGAGGAAACGGTTATATATGGCCCGCTGTGTATGAATATCGACGTAATAAGACCATCGCTGATGTTCCCGCCACTGAAGGTTGGTGAGCATTTCGTGATTTCGCGCACAGGAGCTTATAACAATACCCAGTGGATGCAGTTTATTACCACCAGACCCAACATTATTCTTATTGACACTGACAGGCAAACGCATGTTATCCGAAAGGCTGAAACCATTGATAATATCGTTTCGAACGAGAGCGTTCCTGACCATTTGTCAAAATGAAAAAACCTGAAGTTTTTACCCCAATTTATTTTTCCATATTAACTCGATAAAAATGGTAAATACAATTGTAAAGGGTGTAATTAGAAGCTATTCGCAAATTTTTTTTTCAACCGATTATTTTTTTGCAGTACTTCTGCTCTTAATAACATTTATCGACCCACCTGTTGGAATCTCAGGTTTGGTTTCGGTTTTAGTTGCTACCATACTATCATACCTCATAAATTTAGACAGGGAAACAATAGCAAAGGGTTTTTATGGCTTTAATGCCCTGCTGGTTGGTTTAGGGTTAGGCTTTTACTACGATATCAGCATTACACTTTTGCTTTTGGCATTTATAGCAGGTTTTTTCACATTGCTCGTAAATATTACGTTACAGGGAGTACTGGGGAAGTATTATCTACCATTTCTTTCGTTACCTTTTGTGTTAAGTATGTGGTTGGTTTTGAGTGCCAGCTGGCAGGTTACATCAATTGAGGTTAACCAAAGTAGCGTTTACCTATTGAATCAGATTTTTGAGGTAGGTGGTATAAATTTTATAGCCATTCACGATTGGTGGCTGAATCATGTAAATTCCAATTTTATAAATGGTTATTTTATTTCGCTTGGGTCAATCTTTTTCCAGTTTAATGTGTTGGCCGGAGTTTTGGTTGCTTTGGCTTTGCTGGCATACTCAAGAATAGCATTTACCCTGTCAATAGTTGGTTACAGTGTAGCCTATTTTGCATTCATAATCTTTGGCTTGGACCTGGCCACTTTGGGGTATAGCTATATCGGGTTTAACTTTATACTTAGTGCGATAGCCATAGGTGGATATTTCTATATTCCATCAACCAGTTCATACTGGTGGGCTGTAGCGGTTACACCTGTAATTGCATTGGTAACTATAGGGTTAGCTGTAATTTTCAGGTCGCTTGCCATACCAATTCTTTCCCTTCCGTTTAACATTGTTGTTCTGATGTTCATTTACTCCATGCGTTTTCGACTATCGGCTTCAGGTTTGAAAGAGGTTATATTACAGGAAGGAAAGCCTGAACTTAACCTATACTCTCATCAATCGTTTGCCAAGCGATTCCCAAATTTTGGATGGCTAAAAGTAAGGCTACCTTTTTATGGAACATGGACAGTAAACCAAGGGCACGATGGCGAATATACCCACAAGGGAGAATGGGCACACGCATGGGATTTTATCATTTTAGATTCTAATGGCAAACAGTTTAAAAACGATGGGCTTGTTACCACAGATTACCATTGTTTTGGTAAAAATGTAATTGCACCTGCCGATGGTGAGGTGGTTGAGGTTGATGATGGTATTGATGATAACCCGATAGGTGAAATAAACATTGTTAAAAACTGGGGGAATACGGTTATTATTAAACATGGTGTGGGTTTGTACTCAAAGCTGTCGCATCTGAAAAAAGGCTCAATTGCTGTTAATATTGGCGATAAGGTGAGGTTTGGAGCAAAAATTGGTGAGGTTGGTAACTCCGGCCGTTCGGCTTACCCCCATCTACATTTTCAATTACAGGCAAATGAGTATATTGGTTCAAAAACGCTTAAATACCCTATATCATCGTACACAGTCAATAAGTCGGAACTAAAAACATTCGATTATCCCCGGCTTAATCAGCAGGTTAGCAATGTAGAACCCGATCCGTTTCTGAAAAGCATGCTGACACTGAAACCCGGTCAGGTAATAAACTGGGAAGTAAAGCAAGGGGATGCAATTGCTGAAAAAGTTAGCTGGGAGGTTGGAATCACCTACTTGAACAAGCTCTTCATTAAATGCAGCAAAACTAACGCAAAAGCATTTTTTGAGTTAGATGATGTTTACTTCTACTTTACTCATTTCGAGGGTAGTAAAAAGTCGCTGCTATACAAATTTTACTTAGCTGCATACAGAATCCCTTTAGTTTATTTTGAGGGGATTGAGATTAGCGATTCCGTACCGGTTAATAAATCGTTTGCGGGAATTGTGCTTTACCTACACGATTTTGTTGCCCCTTTTGTTCAGTTTCTTCATTCAGATTATAGGGTAAAAATTGATCGTATTGGTAGCGTTTTCGATACTGAGGGTTATAGGGTTGAGTCAATAGTTGAGGGTAATTTACTAAAAAGAACGCTTTGGACTAAACCATTTGAGCTTGTTATTAGCAACGATAGGAAAATTAGTGTTTTTGATAAACTAAATAATTCAATGGCCACATGCGAACTATAATCCTAACAACATTGTTGTTAACATATTTAGCCCTTAAGCTAAACGCTCAAACCGATTTTGTAGCGCTTGACAGGGCTAACTACCAATTTTTCCTTGATAAAGATTACAAAAACCTGAAGAAAAACAGCAAGTTGCTCCTTGAGCAAGGGAGCGACTACTATTACTTGCGGGTACGATTGGGGATACTTGCATACGAAAGGCAACGATATGCTTCGGCCTATAAAAACCTTAAAAGGGCAAAACAGCTCAACCCATTCGATACTATCTCCAATGAGTATTTATACTACAGCTACCTTTTGGCTGGCAGAACTGCCGATGCCAAACATTTTTTGCGCTCGCTTTCGGAGGATCAAAAAAATAGCCATTTAAAAACTCTTTCATTAAGTGAGGACCCTGAGCTAAATGTGGGTTACTCATTTATGGGCTACGAGGTAGAGAAGTATCAAACCAATCCTTTGAACTACGAGGCCATTGAAAATATGTCGGTATTCAATGCCAGCCTGAATTTCAATTTTACTCCAAAATCGCGTGGCTTTTTGCAGTATTCAAATACCCGGAAAGTGGCCACATTTTATTCTTCATCTAATCCCACTGGAGAATACGGTACATTTAGTCAAAATCAAGTTTACTTCAGGTACAAAAACCTGATTTGTTCGGGATGGGAAATTGCTGGTTACACGCACTGGGTATTTTTTTCAACGGAAACTAATACTTCAACTTTTGGCCGAAGGAGCTCTTCGCTTTCATTATCAACTCAATCGNNTCCAGCCAGTTTGCTACCGAAGGGTATTTAACTTATTTACCTTTTTCAAATCTTAATCTATACTCCACCATAAGTGGCTTTTATCAAATTGATAAGAACTGGGGTAATTCCTACCAGGCAAATTTTGATGTAGGATTTAAAGTTTTTAAATACTTATGGCTCGAATCAGGGGCAATGGTTGGGAATTCGTTTCTTTACTCACGCAGTTTAGGAACGGTTCTAAACAACTCATTTATTATTCCAGCAACCAATTTTTATGGAACTATAATTATTCCAGCTCGTAAATTCTCTTTAAGGATTGGTGGTAACTATTCATCGATTTACAATTACTCATGGGACATAGTAAATTACACTAAAACCTCTAAGCTGGTTTTAGATTCGTTTGGAGTGAATGCAACATTAACCATTAAATTTCAATAGCAATGAAAACAAAAAAATTGATCGTTCTTGTGCTCTCTTTTGTATCGTTAAACATAGCAGCACAGGATTTTACAAAGCTAACAACAGCATTTTCGGAGAGCTATGCAAATGAAAAGCAAGGCAAATATGCCGATGCAGCCAAGCCATTAAAAGCTTTGTACGATGAAAAATCGTATGAGATTAACTTGCGTTTGGGTTGGTTAACCTATATGCAAGGGCAGTTCAGTGAATCGGTTGGCTACTACTCTAAGGCTGTTGAGCTGATGCCTTATGCCGTTGAACCCCGTCTTGGCTTAGTATTGCCTGCATCGGCAATGGGTAACTGGGGGTTGGTGGTTGAACAATACAACAAGATTCTTTCGGTTGATCCAAATAACACCCTGGTGCTTTACCGTATGGGGTTAATTAGTTATGAGAATAAGGATTACAAAAAAGCTTACACATACTTCGAAAAGGTGGTAAACCTTTACCCTTTCGATTACTATGGCGTTTTGATGCTGGGTTGGACAGACTATCAGCTGGGTAAGACCAAAGAGGCTAAAGTGTTATTCCAGAAAGCATTGCTATACGATCCCTCCAGTGCAAGCGCAAAGGAAGGGTTAGGTTTAATGAAATAGTTAGGTGCAATGCGTAATGTTAAGTGAAATTAGAAGGTAGAAATTAGAAGGTAGAAATTACGAATTACGAATTACGAATTACGTAATTTTGCTGTAAGTATTTATAAACATTAACAATAAGAACCGCAAACGCAAAACTATTATCCCTCAAAACATTACCCTTTTTCATATTCCTAAATTTTTAATTCGTAATTCTAAATTGTTTGTGATTTTGGATTTAGAAATTGTTTAGGATTTAGTGTTTAGAATTTGATATTTTTAGAAGAAATAGATGAATGTTGATTAATGAATAAAAACTTCGTAATTCGTAATTCGTAATTCGTAATTCGTAATTCGTAATTCGTAATTTGTAATTCGTAATTTGTAATTTGTAA
>DFYV01000042.1 GCA_002383425.1 Bacteroidales bacterium UBA4073
TTTAGCAAGCTGAAATTTCAGACCTCCTGACCCATGGCTGAAAATCAATATTTTACAAAAATTTCATCGTAAAATAAATTGTCGCATTTTTGTCTAAAAATCCTAAATCCAAAGCACAAAATCCTAAACAATTTCAAAATTCAAAATCACAATATCAAAACTTATTTTGCTTTCTTTTAAATCATACTGTTTTGAATTTATTATTTCGGTCATTTTAAAATTTAGAATTTAGAATTTAGAATTTTTTTATTCATTAAACATCATTCATCAATTTCTTCTAACTTTCTACCTTCTACTTTCTGTCTTCTGTCTTCTACCTTCTAATTTCTACCTTCTAATTTTGTTCTGCCTGTTTATCAACTAATTATATGTAAATTTGCGACATTTTATTTTGCTGTTAAGTCAGGAGTTCTGAAATTAGTATGACCCATACCGCGAAGCATCAAAACGCAGGAGAATAAACACAAGGATTGTAAAGGCCCAGAGCGAAGAGCCTCCGTAACTGAAAAACGGAAGTGGAATACCGATAACCGGTACCAGACCGATGGTCATGCCAATATTTACCGCAGCATGGAAAAACAGTATGGAAACAACACTGTACCCATAAATACGAGCAAAATGCTCGGTTTGTCGTTCAGCAATTTTAAGCAGTCTCAATAGGAAAATCGCAATAAGTGAAACCACCACTGCCGAACCAACAAAACCCCACTCCTCGCCTACAGTACAGAATATAAAATCGGTGCTTTGCTCGGGCACAAAGTTGTACTTGGTTTGGGTTCC
Source organism: Bacteroidales bacterium UBA4073 (assembly GCA_002383425.1). Taxonomy (GTDB): domain Bacteria; phylum Bacteroidota; class Bacteroidia; order Bacteroidales; family Tenuifilaceae; genus Tenuifilum. The sequence goes on from DFYV01000042.1 coordinate 781, forward strand.
GGAAAGATACCCCTTGCCCCAGAACCCACCTGAGCCAATGGCAATCTTTGATTGATTAACATTGTATCCCCAACCCAACGGATCATCCTCAATACCCAAGAGATTGTTAATTCGCTTTTGGTGATGCACATCGAGAACTCTCTCAAACACATAATCGGCCGACATAGAAAAACCTAACGTGGCAATCAGAAAAAACGAAATGGCATACACCTGTTTCAGCCTTTTCCTGTAGGCATAAGCAAACCCTATAAACACGGCAATAATGACAGGAATTAAAAAGATTATTTCTACTGAAAGCTTTAAATGGAATAGTTCCGAAGCAACAAAAAGCAGTAATCCTATTCCTAATGTTCCCAATGTAACCCTGAAAGCGTCGCGGTAATGACGTGTATATATCACTAAAAGCATAATTGCAACGGCAAAAATAAAGGCTATCAAAACCGATGTGCTATACATAAGGGTAAGTATGAATACCAGAACCAGGAAAAACATGTAAGCCAGAATCCACCCAGGCAAACCCTCGCGATAAAGCACTAACACCAGAGCGCCAAAAACCAATGCCGAACCCATATCGTTTTGTAAAAGAATAATGCCAACGGGCAAGCCAACTATTATTGCTACTTTAACGTATGACCAAAAACCCGATAGCTTAAATCCGTAACTACTCATAAGTTTTGCCAGGGCAAGCGATGTGGTAATTTTGGCAAATTCAGCAGGTTGAATGCCAAATGAACCAATAGGAATCCACGATTTGGATGCATTAACCACCCTCCCAAACAGCAATGTTGAAATTAGGGATAGCAGAACGACGCCATAAAAGATATAGGCAAAAGCCGGGTAAATCCTATCGTTGGTGTTAAGAATGATAAAAGCCATGATGAATGCAAAAAATATCCAAACCAGCTGCTTGCCATACCGCTGGCTAAAATCAAGGATATTGCGATGATCGTCGCTATACACTGCAGCATAAATATTAAACCATCCCATTATTACAAGCAAGATGTACAGAATGGTTGCTACCCAATCGAGATTCCGCAGTATGCTATTTTGCCTTTGCATGTCTGTCTAATAAATTTGCATCAAGTATATACCTTTCCAAATCGGGACGCGATATTGAATCCTTCAAATACTTTTCGATCATTAAGCTTGCAGTGGGTGCAGCCCATGTAGCACCAAAACCAGCATTTTCAACATAAACCGCTATGGCGATTTTGGGGTCATCCTTTGGGGCAAAAGCAAAAAAAACGGAATGATCTTTACCATGTGGATTTTGAGCAGTTCCCGTTTTACCGCAAATACGAATATCAGGCAAAGCTGCTATCCGGGCGGTACTTCCACTACCCGGAACGCCGTTAACCGCCAAATCCATACCTTCGATAATATACCTAAAGTAAACCGAATCGATAGAGGTAAAGTGTTTTTGATGATAATCGGGGGTGATGCTTTCACCCTCAATGGCTTTAACCACATGTGGCGTCAAGTAATACCCTTTGTTAGCAATAATTGCTGCCAGATTTGCCATCTGTAAAGGAGTAACCGCTAGTTCCCCCTGCCCAATGGCAAGCGAAATAATGGTAAGCGAGTTCCATCCACCTTTTCTGAAATACTTATCGTAGAACGAAACCGATGGCACAATCCCTTTTAGCTCATGAGGCAAATCAATACCCAGCTTGCTGCCAAATCCAAACGATTCAACGTGCTTTTTCCACACAGTAAACCCTTTTTCAACAGAGCCAAACTCTCGTTTATCGATAATATTTCGGAATACATGACAGTAGTATGTATTACACGAAACCTGTATAGATTGAATCAGGTTTGTTGGCGATGGATGGCTATGGCAAGCAACCCCTCGGCCAATGTGATATCCCCCATCACAGCTGTATCGTGTTTCGGGGGTAACAACTCCCTCCTGCAATCCAATTAGTGCATTTACCACCTTGAAGGTTGAGCCGGGCGGATACAATGCCATGATTGAACGGTTGAATATGGGCTTCAAGGAATCCTGCTGAAGAGCTTTGAAATTTACCGCCCTTTGCCTACCTACCAACAGGCTGGGATCGTATGTTGGGCTCGATATCATAGCCAATACCTCGCCCGTTTGGGGTTCAATGGCGACAATGCTGCCGATTTTATTTTGCATCAATCGCTCACCATATTCCTGAAGTTTAATGTCAATTGTGCTGGTTATGTTTTTGCCAGGCGTGGCAATAGTATCGAATTTACCTTTCTCGTACAAACCCTTTATACGGTTGTAAACATCAACCATGAAAATTTTTACCCCCTTTTTGCCCCGGAGAACATGCTCATACGAACGTTCAATGCCGCTAATTCCAATGTAATCGCCTTGTTGGTAGTAGGGGGCATTTTTTATATCCCGCTCATCAACCTCACCAATATATCCCAGTAAATGTGCAGCAATGGGGCGATTGTACGAGCGTACGGTTCGGGGCTGAACCTCAAAACCCGAATACTTATACATCACCTCCTGAAATCGGGAAAAATTCTCTGCCGATATTTGATTAAGCAATACCACCGCCTTACGGGGAGAATAGCCTTTTTGCTTTGAAGCCTGAACAAAGGCATCGCTAACCTGCTCAACGGTAAGCCCAAGCATTGTTGCAAACTCCACCGTGTCGAATGGCTTAACCTGATTCTTAACCATTAAAATATCGAATACAGGCTTATTGGTAACCACTGGAGTCCCATGCCTATCGAGGATTAACCCACGGGCAGGGTACTGGGTTACATAACGGAGTACATTATTTGCTGCGGAAAACTTATACGAACTATTGACAACCTGAATGTAAAACAACTTGCTGATTATAACAGCAAACACAAGTATTATGATTACCGATACAACAACTTTTCGGTTACTTTCAGCTCTTAATACCACTACCTTACCATTTTATTACGTATTCGCATTAGTTCAATAATTACAATAAAAAACGTTGATACAGCAGTACTAAGAATAATCCTTACCATGGTTAGCCATAAATGTTTGAAGGAGAACACTTCAAGAAAAAATAGCACAAAATGATGGACTAATACAGCCAGAATGGTATAGACAATAAACCATTCAATGGAGGTATTGGAAATATCGGGAACTCCGTGAATATCCTGAATTGACCTAAAGCTCCACCGGCTTAGGATAACTGGCCTGGAATAGGCAAGCACAAGCGTGGCCGTGGTATGCAGCCCAAGGGTATTGGAAAAGTAATCGACAGTAAACCCTAAAGCAAAGCCCACAACCAGTAACATCCAACGCGAAATACGGTATGGCAGTAAGAGAATTACCAGTACGTATATGTAAGGGTTTACATACCCCAGAAAGTTTATGTTATTAAGAACTAAAAACTGCAAAAGAAGCAGAATAGCCGTTATTCCAAAGTATTTAAGTATATTGTTGTGCATCACTTTGCGGTTTGCAAACGCTCAATTTCATCTTTTACCCTCGAGTTAACCAGATATACGTAGTCGAGGGTTTTGAAATCGGCAAAAAGTTCAACGGAAATCGAAAGAAAACTGCCATCCTTGATATAAAAATCAACCACTCGTCCGATTGGGATATCCTTTGGGAAAATTGTCGAGAAACCACTGGTAACAATTGTATCGCCTTGAGCCACATTGATATGAAGTGGAATTTCATCGAGTACCACCCGCCTGTAGTCCATACCATCCCACGAAATAGCACCAAAAGCACCCGATTTCTTATGCATGGCTGAAACCTTAACATCAATATTCAAAAGCGAAATTACCGAAGCGAAATGGTTAGATGTAGCCGATACTATTCCCACCACACCATTCCTGCAAATAACACCCATTCCCTTGTAAACACCATCGGTTGTTCCGGCATCGAGCATAATATAGTTATGCCGGCTGTTAATAGAGTTATCTATAACCCTGGCAGGTATATACCGGAATATTCCAGCAGTATCGTCAATTTTCATGAGTGAGTCCTGAAGCATTTGCATCTTTGTTTTGTATCGCTCAATGTCATTTCGTAACTCAACGTTCTCCATGAGTAAAAGAATATTTGAGCGTCGCAAATCGAAAAGGCTTGTAACCTTGGATGCTTGCCTATGCCAAAACCCTGATATGGATTTGGTCAGGGCTCCAACTTTCGATTTTTGGTAGTAAGTGGTATTGAAGTATAGCGATAGCGATGCCCCTAAAAGGATCAGAAATACCACATGGATGTACAGGCGCTTAAGAATTTCGTACAGGTTATTCATTTCAACGCACTACTCGGTTACCTCATTAGGAATGGGAAGTTCAGGTTTTTTAAAGCTATTCCTGTGCCCCTGGCAACAGCATGAAGTGGATCCTCGGCTATGCGGAAAGGAATGTTTACTTTCTCCGTTAACCGCTTATCGAGGCCGCGAAGCAAAGCCCCACCACCGGCAAGGTATATACCTTTTTTAACAATATCGGCGTAGAGTTCTGGGGGTGTTTGTTCCAACACGTTGAATAAGGCCGACTCAATTTTAGAGAGCGATTTGTCCAGGCAATAAGCAATTTCCTGATACGAAACAGGGACCTCAATGGGCAAAGCGGTCATCAGGTTAGGCCCTCGTACAATGAAATCGGATGGTGGGTTATCGAGATCGGGAAGGGCAGAGCCGACGTTTATCTTAATATCCTCGGCGGTGCGTTCGCCTATCTTAACGTTGTGCTGTTGGCGCATGTATGCCTGAATATCGGCGGTAAAGCCATCGCCGGCAATACGAATCGATTTATTGCAAACAATACCGCCCAGGGCAATAACGGCAATTTCGGTTGTTCCACCACCAATATCAACAACCATACTACCCTCGGGAGCCAAAACATCAAGACCAATACCAAGAGCTGCCGCCATAGGCTCATAAATCAGGTAAACATCGCGCCCACCAGCATGTTCGGACGAGTCGCGAACAGCACGTATCTCCACTTCGGTACTACCACTCGGAATCCCTATAACCATGCGTAGCGATGGAGTAAATATTGGGCTCTTGGTATTTATCATGTTAATCATCCCACGTATCATCAGCTCAGCAGCGTTAAAGTCGGCAATAACTCCATCGCTGAGCGGACGAATGGTTTTTATGTTTTCGTGGGTTTTACCATGCATAGCCCTGGCTTGATCACCAATGGCTATCATTTTTCCTGTTGACTGGTCGATAGCCACAATGGAGGGCTGATCGACAACAATTTTATCGTTATAAAGAATAATGGTATTAGCCGTTCCCAGGTCAATGGCTAATTCCTGAGTTAAAAACGAAAAAAGTCCCATACAAAATCAGTGTTTATTTTTTTAATGTTTAAAGTGTCGTATTCCGGTAAAAATCATAGCAATGCCCTTTGCATTGCAAAAGTCGATACTTTCCTGATCCTTAATCGATCCACCAGGTTGTATTACGGCTCTAATACCAGCCTCATAGGCCAGCTGAACGCTATCGGGAAAAGGGAAAAAGGCGTCGGAAGCCATTACTGCACCATTCAAGTCGAACCCAAAATTACGGGCTTTTTCAATGGCTTGCTTTACAGCATCAACCCTTGAGGTTTGACCAACCCCGCTGCCGACAAGCTGACGGTTTTTTACCAGTACTATTGCGTTCGATTTGGTATGCTTAACAATTTTGTTGGCAAATAGCAGATCGTTCAGCTCATTTGGCAAGGCCGACTTTTGGGTAACCAACCTCAACGTATTGTCCGATTCGGTAATTGAGTCGCGTTCTTGCACTAAAACCCCATTTAATGCGCTACGAAATACTAATTTTGGTAGCGAAAAACTTTTCATGTGCAATACTATTCTGTTTTTCTTTGCCGATAGTACTTCTAAAGCCTTTCGATCGAATGCAGGGGCTATAAGTACCTCAAAGAATATCTTGTTAATATCCCTGGCAGTTATCTCATCAATTTTCTGGTTTGAAATTACTATACCCCCGAAAGCCGAAACAGGATCGCCCGCCAAGGCATCGGTCCATGCGTCATAAACATTTGAACGTAAGGCAACGCCACAGGCATTGTTATGTTTTAGAATGGCAACCGTTGGTTCATCAAACTCCTTGATAAGATTTACTGCTGCATCGATATCCAATAGGTTGTTATATGATATTTCCTTTCCACCAAATTGCTCAAACATATCATTGAAGTTTCCATAGAAAACACCTTTCTGGTGTGGATTCTCGCCATATCTCAGATTTTTTACTCCCGTTATGCTTTTACGAAAAAAGTTTGGTGGAAAATCGGGGCTAAAATAGCTGTAAATGGCTGTATCGTAATGCGACGAGGTAGCAAAAGCTTCGGCTGCAAAAGTTCTGCGCTGTTCAAGGGTTGTATAACAGCTCTGTTCAGTAAGGATTTGATAAACATTTTCGTACTGTTCCCTATTCGACACAACCAGAATGTCCTTAAAATTTTTAGCTGCAGCTCTAATCAGTGAAACTCCTCCTACATCGATTTTCTCAATCACCTCGGGTTCCGATGCCCCTGCTTCAGCAGTTTTTTCAAAGGGATACAGATCAACAATAACCATGTCAATCTCCGGAATACTGTACTCCTGAAGTTGAAACAAATCGTTTTCGTTTTCGCGTCGGGCAAGAATTCCTCCAAAAACTTTAGGATGCAAGGTTTTTACCCTTCCTCCGAGGATTGAAGGGTAACTTGTAAGCTCTTCCACAGCAATAACTGGCACTCCCAGACCCTTAATAAAATCCATGGTTCCACCTGTAGAGTAGATGGTAACGCCACCCTCACCCAACACCTTTACAATTTTATCGATTTGTTCCTTATGGTAAACCGAAATTAATGCAGTTTTAATGGGCTTTAAATCATTCATCGTATTGCTTATCAGCTACTTATAAATAAAAAAGGGATGCTTTAACTCGACTTTAAAATTGGTTAAATCCTTTGAAAAACCAATACTTAGCAGCAATTTTTTTTCAACACTGAAAATAATTAATCCCAAGAATTTGGCTAATTTTTCAGTAATTCAGAACCCCTTACCTATCGTAGTTTAATTTGTCGCAAATTTATAAATTTTAAATTTGTTCACGGTTTCAATATCATTACAGATAGATGATGCAATACATGAATGATTTACAATTAAGACGTTAGGCGTAAGACGTTAGGCGTAAGACGTTAGGCGTAAGACGTTAGGCGTAAGGCGTAAGAAATATTTATAAATATTTGGCTTTTTAGACATAACCCATACATTATGAGCAACAAATTAAGGGTAACATATTGGCTTAAGCCCCGAAGGGGCGATAAGAGTATAACATCGGGCGTCAGCCCGATGCCATGCAACAAAACCATATAAAAGCCCCGAAGGGGCGACAGTATTAATCCCACAAGTACCTCTCATCGCATTCAATTCCATGTTCCTTAAGCAATTGCTTAAACTCATCTTCCCATGATACTTTTGTATGATGTTGCTGTTGATTCTGAATATATCTCCTTACAATCTCTATCTGTGTTTCCCCTACCGTGAATGCACCATACTTTGATGCCCACTGAAAGTTATACTGGTATTCCAACACCTCATTTATCCATTTAGAAGAGCTTGACTTGATTATCCTCAAAAAATCAGACAATGCA
>DFYV01000095.1:0-339 GCA_002383425.1 Bacteroidales bacterium UBA4073
TTGAGTCATTTTCCACCGCTCGGCGTAATTTTGCGCGTTGGGATTTGAGCGCAGGGTAACTACGCCGTATATAAGTAGCGGTCTCTGACCGCCTAAAACTTCACGGATAAACATTTTGTTATTTAACCTTTTTTGTTTTTTCAGCCAAACATAGTACATTTGAATAGCGTTCTTTGATTTAACTACCAGCATTAAGGCAATGCAGCAGCAAGCACCCGCCATCTGTTAGTTTGCTCTCCCCCTCGGGTTCCCTCATCCAGAAGCTCAGCTACGATGCCTGGGGCAACCTGCGCAACCCCAAAAATTATAGCCAACCTTTTAGCGGCATACCCCGCCTAC
>DFYV01000095.1:435-31471 GCA_002383425.1 Bacteroidales bacterium UBA4073
GGATCCTTCGGGAGAGATTGTTTGGTTTGTGCCTGTAATCATTGGATCGGTGATAGGGTCATATATAGGTGGTGTTATTGCAAATGAGGGACAGTATAACCCCATAAAATGGGATTATAGTTCTGGTAAAACCTTGGGATATATGTTAGGAGGAGCAGTTGTAGGAGGCGTAAGCGGCTATGTAGCATGGGCGATAGCGAGTTCCAGTATCCCGATGGCAAATACTGCTGCAATCGCAGGAGCATCTCTTACAAATTCAGTAGGAACAAATATTTATACAGGCGGACAAACACCCATAACTATGAGTTTTGGGGTTGCCTCGTACGATTTTACCAATGTCGAATTTGGCTATCTCGGTAAAAAAGGCAACTCTGCTTTAGAAAATATTGGTTACGGCTTTGGAGCCTTGGCTAATTTATCGGATATGGTTTCGTTGCTAAGAGGTGGAGGGCAAAATATTGATATAAATTCAAAACATGTACCTGATAAAGACGGAGATATTTGGGGACACAGTTCTGCAACATACGAATCTATAAAGAACGGAAAAACAAAAGTAAATACTTTAGTCTCTGTTGGTCCAGATACTGGCGTAGAGACAACCGATGCTTTTGGTAATAAATTAGGTATTTCTCAAATATACAAAAACTCCATTAAAGGTGCAGATGTAGATTGGCATACGTATTTCGGAGAAAAAGGAACTTGGACTGTGAGATTGAATAATATTAGCACAACTGCCATGAGTAAATACGCATCTGGCATAACGCGTTGGGATTTACTTCTTAACAGTTGTGTAGGGCATACTACAAGGGCTTTATGGTCAGCAGGAGTTCCAACTATATATGCGCTCCACCCGCATATGTTAAATCTTCAATTACTTATCAGGCAATTAGGGATATATTCAAGTCCGTATCTTTATCAAATTCCATAAAACAAACACTTATGAAACAGTTATTATCGGTAACATTATTTATTATAATTTTCAGTATGAAAATATTTGGACAAATATACGAACTACAAGTACATAATTTTGCGGAAATTCCCACAGAATTAATAAATCATATAGAAAAAATGGGAGTAGATACTTCTTCAATACTTAATGAGTATGAAGGAAGATATCTAAATTTTATTTTTAAAATAGACCCTCAAGATTTAAATCTTGTTGGGAAAAGAGTCGGCTTTATAGGAAGCAAAATAGATTATTTTAAGGACACGCGCGAGCGCTTTTACGAAAATACTACAACCGTTGGCGGTAGTGTTTTATACATTTTCAATGCCGCTCAAAAAGAGGAAAGCGGCGGGTATGATGCTGCGATTGTCTATTGGAGTAAATTTTTACTTCCTGTAGATAAGGTAGTTAAAAAGTTGAAGAAACAGCATTGAGTAAAATAGAATAATATAAAAAAGACTCGGTTCAACATGGGCTTTTTCATGTATTATAAATTAACATTCTCGTCCAGTAAATCTTTCATACGTTTTTTATTGAGTATGGCAATGTCAAAGAATTTAACTATATTAGCGGTCCAAATGGCTTAATTGCAGTTTATATGGTTATGAACGGAACAGGCACTTTATATTACACAGTAACAGACCATCTTGGCAGCATAGTACAACTAATAGATGCCAATGGAACCGTAATTGAAGAGATAAACTACGTTTCCACTTATCCAATACACCTCTTAAACTTCTATTATTTTGGGATTTTGGCAGGAACGGTACTGTTTAGATGTCCTGCTATTTTGCCATTATAAAATCAGATATTAATAAATTATCTCAAAATAAATATCAGTTATTGTGAAAAATTTTAGTACTATTATAAATTAAAATTCACATATCATGGAAACAGTTGAAAAAATAAAAAAAAGACTAATAGAGAAAATTCTGATTATTCAGAATAAGGATTTTTTAGAGGCTCTTGATAAATTAATTTCAACAAGTGTATCTGATTCTGAACCTGTAAATTTAACAGATGAACAAAAAATCATGCTTGAAATGAGCGAAGATGATATCGCTAATGGAGAATTAATTTCGCAGGAGGCAATGGATAAACGCAACATGGAATGGTTAAACGCAATGTAATCTGGACAAAAACTGCCGACCTCCAGTTTGTGGGGGTTTTAGAATATTGGGTTAAAAGAAACAAATCTAATGCATTTTCAAAAAAACTTGTAAAATTAGTTTCCAAAAGAACCAGTCAGATAGCTAAAAATCCTTATATGCACCAATCAACAGATTTTAAGGACATTAGAGTAGCCCCTGTTGGCAATTTTAGTATTTATTATAAAATTACCGATGAGCATATTATCATTTCTGCTTTTTGGGATAATCGGCAAGACCCTAAAAAACTTTTAAAAATTTTAGAAAATAAAAAATGACAATACATAAAATGCAAGAAAATGTCTTTTTTTTATATTACTATTATGTATTATTCATCGGGGATTAAACAAACCAACTACAACTCTTGTGGCAATTTCCGCAACCCTGCTGACTGGACATCCGTAAATATGTCTGAATCTGATTTGTCTGTGATTAACAGGGGATTTACCGGCCACTTAACACTGCCTGAATTTGTTCTCATCAACATGGAAGCACGTTTATATGACCCATTTATTGCAAGGGTGCTCTCTCCCCCCGCTCGGAGTAATTTTGCGCGTTGGGATTTGTGCGTTGGGTAACTACACCGTATATAAGTAGCTGTCTCTGACCGCATTAAACTATCCCGGATGGGCCGCTTGTTATTTAGTTTTTTCTTTAAAATATTATACATTTGTGTAGTATTTTTTATGTTAAAGGATAAAGGTTAAAGGATAAGGCGAAGACGGATTCAAAACTCAAGACCATGTTTTACTATCAACCATCAACCATCAACTATTTCTCCCAACAACGAACAACCATCAACCGTCAACTATCACTGCTCTTAGCACCTCCCAAAAAATTGACCAGAATGTTAAACAACACTTAATTTCTACCCTCACCCCTCAAAAACGTCCGGTGGGTATTCAATCCTTGTTAGGTAAAGCCCTTCGGCCGGAGCTGATGTCCCGGCCATTGTTCTATCACGTTTCTCAATTATTTGAGCAAACTCTTCGGGGGTAATTTTCCCCCTGCCCACGTCGATTAGCGTCCCTACAATGGCACGCACCATGTTTCGCAGGAAGCGGTTCGCTTCAATGGTAAAAACAAGTACATTCCCATTTTCGTGCCATTCAGCTTTATATATTTTGCATGTATAGGTTTTGGTATCGGAACCAACCTTGCTAAAAGTGGTAAAATCGGTGTAGTTTAAAAGCTGCTGGGCAGCCAATTGCATGTTTTCGATATTCAGCTGTGCGTCATAGAACCACGACAGTCCAATCATGAAAGGATTTTTAATTCGGCTAATGACATACTCATAGCCCCGTAATGTGGCATCGAAACGGGCATTCGCATTAGCCTTAACCATTTTGATGCTATGCACGGCTATATCGCTCGGGAGAATTCGGTTCAAGCTGTGTCTAAACCTGCTATTGGTGGCCAAATCATTAGCGGTTGAATCGAAATGGGCTACATAGAACCTGGCATGAACGCCGGTATCGGTTCGGCCTGCGCCTATGGTTTGAATATCTTCCTTTAATAGCATGCTTAGTGCGTTATTAATAAGCCCCTGTACGCTGGAGGCATTCTCTTGAATTTGCCATCCATGGTAGTTTGTCCCCCGGTACGATAGATAAACGAAATAGCGATTCATTCCTTTAATTTTCGCTCGTTTTTAATATTTACAAAAATAGTCATAATTCCAGTATAAAAAGCCTGTTTTATTTTACAAAAACAAGCTATGTTTTTAATTGCCAGAACTTTAAGAAAACATTGTAAAATTAGCATAAAACTTTTATTTTCAATATTTTAACTTCATTCACCCTGTGAAATACCCTATTAAATATTTTGCTTTTGCAAAAGAAAATCAGAGATTTTATTTAACAGGTTAATTTTGCCACGCAAAATTATTTCACAGGGTAAAATTTCAACTTTATGAACTTTATAAACTTTACAAACTTTACAAACTTTTTAGACTGAACTCAGTCATTATTGGCAACAAAAAAACAGCCAAAATTCTTTAGCTACCTTTATTACAGCCAAATTTTCATTTAACGAAAATTAACACCGTTAGCATCCATTTATTATCATATTTGCAAATGATGGTAATCTATAGGTTAAAACAAATTTTAAAATACAATCTTTATGAGTGTTCAATCGACCCTTGACATCAAGGAACTTAATGAAAGGATAAGGCTCGAAAGTTCTTTTGTTGATATTATCAACATGGAAATGGGGAAAGTTATTGTAGGCCAAAAACACCTTGTGGAATCGTTGCTGGTTGGTTTGCTTGCCGATGGTCACATCCTGCTTGAAGGGGTTCCTGGTTTAGCCAAAACGCTTGCCATAAATACCCTGGCCAATACCATTAATGTTAAATTTAACCGCATTCAGTTTACCCCCGATTTATTGCCAGCCGATCTTATCGGAACACTTATGTACAGCCCAAAATCGGAACAGTTTAATGTTAAAAAAGGGCCTATTTTTTCAAATTTCATACTGGCCGATGAAATTAACCGAGCTCCTGCCAAAGTGCAGAGCGCTTTGCTTGAGGTCATGCAGGAACGGCAGGTGACCATTGGTGATGAGTCCTTTAAGATTGATGAGCCCTTTCTGGTGTTGGCAACTCAAAACCCCATTGAGCAGGAAGGAACCTACCCGCTTCCTGAGGCACAGATTGACCGATTCATGTTGAAAGTAAAAATTGATTACCCAAAACTCGAAGAGGAGCGTTTGATTATGCGCGAGAACCTTGCCATGCAATTCCCGAAAGTTGATAAGGTCATTAATCCATCCGATATCCTTAAAGCCCGCAGGGTAGTTCGTGAGGTTTATATGGATGAGAAAATTGAAAAGTATATCCTCGACATCGTTTTTGCTACTCGTTTCCCCGCACAGTATAACCTACCCCGATTTGAACCCATGATTTCCTATGGTGCATCGCCACGCGCTACCATTAACTTAGGGTTAGCATCTAAAGCTTACGCTTTTATTAAGCGTAGGGGATATGTTATCCCTGAGGATGTTCGTGCCATTTGCCATGATGTGCTCCGCCATCGTATCGGTTTAACTTATGAAGCCGAAGCTGAAAATATCACCTCAGAGGATATAATTACCGATATTCTTAACACTATTGAAGTTCCTTAGTAGCTATGAAGCCGCTGGCTATTTCACTCTTTGCAGCTATTTTTTTGAGTTTACCGCTATATGCTCAGAACTACATTGGATTGCATAAGAATGAAGTAGTAAAACGTATGCCTTTGGAATACAAGGGTTTTTTCTTTGAAAAAGAGGTTAATATTGACGATAGGGGCTTCTTGAAGTATGTTAATACTATAGATGAGCAAACTGTTCTTTTCATGATCGATAGCCAAGGCTTTTGTACTGCGGTTTCGCGTATGTATAACACATGGCTTTTCGATCAGGTTGTAAGTGAGTTAAATGGTAAGTATCAACAGGTATCGAATAATAAGTGGCTGGAGGTGAAAGATGGTAAAAACTACTATTTAACCCTTATAAAAGGGGAATGGTTTCTTACCGTGAATATCAGGCCACACTAAATAGCTATTGCCGTGGAAACTGCTGAACTTCTGAAAAAAGTTCGTCGTATTGAGATTAAAACAAGGGGCCTAACCCGCCAAATATTTGCCGGGCAATATCACAGCGCTTTTAAAGGGCGCGGTATGGCCTTTAACGAAGTTCGTGAGTACCAGGTGGGGGATGACATTCGTAGTATCGACTGGAATGTAACGGCTCGTTACAATCAACCCTTTGTTAAGGTTTTTGAGGAGGAACGCGAACTTACTGTTATGCTGCTTATTGACTTAAGCGGTTCGTTGAATTTTGGCTCTACCCAACAGTTCAAAAGGGATGTAATTACCGAGGTGGCTGCCGTTCTGGCTTTCTCCGCCATTCAAAACAACGATAAAATAGGCGTTATTCTCTTTTCCAATAGCGTTGAAAAGTTTATACCACCACAGAAAGGACGTAAGCATATTCTCAGAATTATTAGTGAACTACTTAACTTTGAACCATCGGGCAAGGAAACCAATATTTCGGAAGCATTAAGGTTTTTAACTAACGCCATTAAAAAGCGTTGTACTGCTTTTTTGATAAGCGATTTCATCGATTTTGATGAAAGCCTTGGCCAACCAAGATTTACCGATGCCATTAGCATTGCCAATAACAAGCACGATGTTGTGGCTATCAGAATTTACGATGATCGCGAAACGCAAATGCCACCCGTTGGCCTTGTACGTTTTGCCGATGCCGAAACAGGTAATTACTTTTGGGTTGATACCGCAAATCATCAGGTTATAGAACTTTACAGGAATTGGTGGAATACATCCACCGATTACCTGAAACAGGCTTTTACAAAGGCCAGGGTCGATTGGATTTCAGTGCGAACCGATGAGGATTACGTTAAACCCTTAATGTTGCTGTTTAAACGGAGGTCAAAATGAAATTGAAACAATACGCTTTTATTGCCCTTTCCTTTTTACCTTTAAGTATCATCGCTCAGGTTGAGCCGATAGAAATTAAAGCGGCACTGAGTAATGATACCATACTTATTGGCGATAGGGTAGAGTTCACAATTAGGGCAGCAGGTAAAGGAAAATTTTCAGTATTCCTACCTGAGCTCTACGATACTATACCCGGTGGGCTTTACCTAATGGGTAAACCTACCGTTGACTCTTCATTTAAAAATGATGTGAGTAGCTTCACCTTTAAGCTTCCGGTTACAGCTTTCAACGAGGGAATTTTCAGCGTGAACAATTTTGAGGTTTTAGTTAGATATAGTGGGAGTATCGATACATTGCGGGTAACAAGTAACAGCGTTGTGGTTATGCTTGTTCCACACGACTCAACACTTAATGATATCAAGGATATCAAACCCCCAATCAAGGAACCTGTCAGGTTCTCTGAAGTCGCACCTTGGGCTGGGTTAGGTTTACTTCTGGTTGCCCTTGCCGTTCTCTTATACATGTACTTGCGAAGCCGAAAACAACACAAACCATTCCTCAATTTATTTAAGCCAAAAGATCCTCCCCATGTTATCGCTCTACGTGAATTGAGGGCACTCGAAGAGCAAAAGGTATGGGCATCCAGTAACAATAAACTTTACTACACCAAGCTAATTGACATTCTTCGAAATTACCTGGAAGGCCGTTTCGAAATTAGTGCTCCCGAGCAAACTACCTCCGAGATTCTTTCCGAAATAGAACGGTTAGATTTTGACTTTTCTCTTTACATCGATACCTTACGCGATTTGCTTTACACTTCTGACCTGGTGAAATTCGCCAAGCACACGGCATCCATCGAGGAAAATCATCGTTTTCTGAAGTTTGCCATTGATTTTGTGAATGGTACTAAACCGGTTGACTATTCGGCTAACGATGAAATCCAAAATTTGGAGCCAAACAAACCTGTTAAACCTGATTCACCTGATTCATTAACTAATAAGCCAAAATAAACTGTTATGCTTGTAGCTGTTTTTGCAAACCCTAAACTTTTATACCTACTACTGATAATTCCTGCGTTAGTAGTATGGTACATATTCAAGCTACATGAATCAAGGGCTGCAGTAACTATTTCAACCATAAAGCCCCTTGCTAAAACTTCGCCCTCAGGCAAGGTTTACCTCCGCCACTTACCTTTTGCATTAAGAATGGCTGCATTGGCGTTGGCAATCGTTTCATTGGCTCGACCCCAATCCACTAATATTCAGCGTAATGTCACAACCGAAGGAATCGACATCGTTTTGTCGATCGACGTTTCGGGTAGTATGCTTGCCCGCGATTTTAAGCCCGATAGGCTTGAGGCTGCAAAGGAATTGGGAATCAGTTTTATTAGTGGTCGCACAAACGACCGTTTGGGATTGGTCATTTTTGCCGGTGAAAGTTTCACACTTTGCCCTTTAACAACCGATAGGGCTACTTTGATTAACCAATTCAGAACGGTTAATATTGGCGTACTTGAGGATGGAACTGCTATAGGTTCGGGTTTAGCAACCGCTATTTCGCGATTAATGCAAAGCGATGCCAAAAGTAAGGTCATTGTATTACTAACCGATGGCGTAAATAATCGTGGGGAAATTGCCCCTACAACTGCTGCCGAAATGGCTAAAACATTTGGCATAAGGGTTTATACCATTGGCGTTGGTACTTACGGAACTGCCCCGTATCCCGTTCAAACCCCTTTTGGCATCCGTTACCAGGATATGCAGGTTGAAATTGATGAAGACCTGCTTAAAGGTATAGCTGAAATGACTGGTGGTGAGTACTTCAGGGCAACAAGCAATAATGCCCTTGAAGAAGTTTACCGTAAAATTGACCAACTCGAAAAGTCGAAAATCGAGGTCAGTGAGTATGCTAAACGCAACGAGGAATACAGAGGATGGCTTTTGGCAGCTTTTATTTTGCTGGCCATCGAGTTTGTTTTACGTAGAACTTATTTATTAGGTATATAAACTGGAAAGGTATGTTTCGATTTTCTAACCCCGAGTATCTTTTTCTTTTGCTGGCTATTCCTGCGTTTGTGGGTCTATTCTGGTTAAGCATTCGTAAACAAAAGAATTGGATTAAAAGCTTCGGTTCCTATCATACTGTATTAAAACTAATTCCAGGACACTCATTTATACGTTACTGGACTAAGTTTACCATTGCATCTGTAGCCTACGTCCTGATTATTTTATCACTTGCCGGTCCACAGGTAGGAGCAAAGCTCACCGAGGTAAAACGTAAGGGTATGGAAATGATTATAGCCCTTGACGTTTCAAACAGCATGTTGGCTCAGGATATTAAACCAAGTCGCATTGAACGTGCCAAGCAGGCCATATCGCAACTTATCGATAGGTTTAGTAACGACCGTATAGGATTGGTTGTTTTTGCAGGCGATGCTTACATTCAGCTTCCCGTAACAAACGATTACGCTTCGGCTAAACTTTTCCTCTCGGCAATTAACCCGGGAATGGTTACTAAACAAGGAACAGCCATTGGAACGGCTATTGAGTTAGCTGCTAACTCTTTTTCGCCAACATCAAACACAGGTAAGGTGATAGTGGTGATTTCTGATGGCGAAAACCATATTGACGATCCTCTGGAAGCCGCCAAAATGGCTGCCGACAATGGCATTTCAATCTACACTATTGGTATTGGCTCACCCAATGGGGCACCCATACCTATTGGGGATAACAAGGACTTCCTAAAAGATAACGAGGGTAAGGTAGTTATAACCCGTTTGGATGAAGAAACCCTGACTAAAATCGCCATTACCGCTAACGGTAAATATGTAAGGGCATCCAATACCCAGTTTGGGCTACTCCCCCTTTACGAGGCTTTGAAAATGGTTGAACGGAAAGAGTTTAAGGATAAGATATACTCTGAATTTAACGAGCAATATCAATACATATTAGCTATTGCCATTGCTCTTTTAATTCTCGAAATAGTTATACTCGACCGTAAAACAACGCTGTTATCAAAGGTAAACCTTTTTGGTAATAAAAAAAATCAGGAGGTGATATGAGAAAGGCAGTAGTATTCATTTTGTTTATTGCTTTTGGGGTGAGCGCTTTTGCTCAAAGTGAACATAAACTCGTTCGAAAGGGAAACAGAGCTTACAGTAAAAACGATTTTCTGGAATCGGAGGTGCAATACCGTCAGGCACTTGAGAAGAACAAGTATTCTTTTAAAGCTAATTTCAATCTTGCCAATGCCCTTTACAAACAAAATAAATTTAACGAGGCCGATTCAACTTACAGTGATATTAATGCATCGGGACTCACCGATGGTGAAAAGTCGATGGTTTACTACAACATGGGAAACACATTGTTTAAACAAAACAAATTCAAGGAAAGTGCCGATGCTTACACCATGGCTTTAAAGCATAACCCTGACGATATGGATGCCAAGTATAACCTTTCCGAAGCTCTACGAATGATTCAGAATCAGCAGAATCAAAAAAATCAACAGCAGGACAACAACGGAAAAAATGATGGTAACGATAACAAAGATCAAAACGAACAGGGTAAAGAGAATGAACAGAATAACCAGAATGAAAGAGAGGATAACCAAAACAATGACCAAAACAACCAGAATAAGAACGACCAACAACAACCAAAAATATCAAAAGAGGATGCCGAGCGAATGCTACAGGCTTTGCAGCAACGCGAAAAAGAAATTCAGGATAAGCTAGCTAAAAAGCAAGCCAAACCAGTTTCGGGGGCATCAATTAAAAATTGGTAAATTCTATGAAGCGATATTTAAGCATATTACCATTCTTTATTATCAACAGCCTAATCGTTGCGCAGGAAGTTACCATACAGGCTTACGCGCCAAACCTGGTTGAAGTGGGGGAACAATTTAGCCTTTCATTTACTTTAAATGCAAAACCTACCGAATTTAATGCGCCATCTATTACTGATTTCGAAATACTGGCTGGTCCAAGCACTTCGAGCAGTACCAGTATCGAAGTGATTAACGGGAAGGTATCCAGGAGCCAATCATACACCTACACATATATTCTTACTGCGAGCAAAGAGGGCAAATATACCATTGAACCTGCCGAAGCCCTGGTAGGTAAGGAACGCATTCGCTCTAACCCTATTGTCATTGAGGTTGTTAAAACATCCTCGGGTTCATCAGCAAACAAAACAAACCAGGCAGCTGTAAGGGATTTAAAAGATTCCCATTCCGATGAACTCCCTAACGATGAGCTATTCGTAACAGTAGAACTCAACCGTAGGTCGGTCTATTTAGGCGAACCCATTGAGGCTACTATTAAAATCTATACACGGGTAAGTATTTTGGCTTTTGAGGATGCAAAGTTTCCTGCTTTCGATGGTTTTTGGAGCCAAGAGATTAAGAGTTCGCCCAATGTTAACTTTGAGCGTGCCAACGTGAACGGCAAAATTTACAATGCCGGTGTTATTCGTCGTTACCTCCTTTTCCCCCAAAAATCAGATAAAATCGAAATAGAGCCTTTTGAACTCATTGTTGTTTATCAAGGAAGAAGTACCCGCCCGCGTTCCATGTTCGATGAGTTTTTTGGGGGTGGTCTTGAAAGCTACCGCAAACGATTGGTTAGCAAGTCTATAACCATCAATGTGAAAAAACTACCACAACCCGAACCACAGGGATTTACGGGTGCTGTCGGTAATTTTAAAATTGAAGCTACAACCGATAAAAAGGAACTTAAGGCAAATGATGCTTTTACCTACAAGCTCAAAATTACAGGAAAAGGTAATTTGAAACTCATCGGTAACCCCAAACTTTCGTTCCCCTCTACATTTGAAGTTTACGAACCCAAAGTAACGGAAAACATTGCTGTTGACCAGGGCAATACAACCGGAAGTAAAACTTACGAGTATGTTTGCATTCCTCGTACAGGTGGAAAATTTAACCTTGAGCCAGCTGTTTTTTCTTATTTCGATCCATCAAGAAATACCTATGTAACTCTTAAAACAGCACCTGTGAATATTTCCGTTAATGCCGATTCATCAGTTTCAGCAAGCACCATGGTTGCCAGTTTCGGCAAGGAGGATATTAAGTACATCGGCAAGGATATCCGTTATATTAAAACTTCAACCCCAAAGTTTAAAGCTAAGGTTTCGTTTTGGGTTACATCGGGTTTCTACACCTTTATCTATTTCTTGCTTATAGTTCTGTTTGTTGTATTCTCCTATATTTATCGCCGTTACCGTCAGCGCATGCAGGATGTGGCTTTTGTTAAAACTCGCAGGGCAAGTAAGGTTGCCCAAAAACGACTTAAAATTGCCTCACAGATGCTGGAACAAAATAATTATTCCCAGTTTTTCGAGGAAATTCACAAGGGCATTTGGGGATACATTTCCGATAAGTTAAATATTCCCTTGGCATTGCTGAACCTCGATAATGCTTGTGAAAAGTTGGCTGATTATGGGGTTGACCCTGACAGAATTGCTACATTTCGTTCCATTGTGGAGACTTGCGAATACGCCCGTTTTGCACCAATGGCTGAACATTCGCAAATGACCGATATCTTCACTAAAACATTTACCCTTATCGAGGAGCTGGAAGAGAGGTTAAAAAGAAAATGAACTATCAATAAAAATAATTGGCAATGAAACAATTACTGTTATTATACATTGTTTTTCTGTTGTCGTTACCTAACCTGTTTGGCAAGGTAACAGCGCAAAGTGCCGATTCGCTATTTCAACTTGCCAATAAATACTACACTGAAGGGAAGTATGCCGATGCCATCGACCACTATGAGGCTATCATTTCTTCTGGCAAGGTGAGCCCTGAACTTTACTTCAATCTGGGAAACGCCTATTTCAAACTAAATGATATTGCTCATGCCATTCTATATTTCGAAAGGGCACACCTGCTAAACCCAGGCGACGATGACATACTCTTTAACCTTGAGCTTGCTCGCACATACACAACCGATAAAATTGAGGCCATCGCCGATTTTTTTGTGGTTAAATGGGTTAAATCCATTTCAACCCTTTTTAGTTCAGATGCTTGGGCATTTATCGCCATTCTTTTGTTTTCAATAACATTGGTTTTGCTTATCATCTTCCAGTTTTCAGGCAAGTATTTTATCAAAAAGAATGCTTTTATCATTTCGTGGATAACGGGTATTCTCTTCATTATTTCACTTTCGTTTAGTATTTCACAAAAGAATAGAATTATCAACTCAAATCAAGCCATTATCACTACGTCAGCTGTTGCAGCAAAAAGTTCACCTTCCGAGAGCTCTAACGATCTTTTTATTCTTCATGCTGGTACTAAAGTTGAAACACTGCGGAGTGTTGGAGAATGGTACGAAATTCGCATAGCCGATGGAAACAAGGGGTGGTTACCTAAATCATCGTTCGAAAAAATATAGATTGAGTCACATCCGAAAAGTCTCTTTCATTGCATGCAAACCAAAAATACGCACGAATGAGAGATAGCACGAAGGCACGATTGCGAGATGGCACGAGTTTACAATGACATGTCCCTTAGGGACTTAATATTGGTAGAAAATTTGTATTACGTAATTCAAATATTGCCGTTAGATACGTTACAAATTCAGACCTCCTGACCCATAGTTGAAAATCAATATTTTACAAAGATTTCATCGTAAAATAAATTGACGCTTTTTTGTCTAAAAATCCTAAACCCAAAGCACTAAATCCTAAACAATTTCAAAATTCAAAATCACAANNGAAATTAGAATTTAGTATTTTTTTTTATCCGTTTATTAAAATTGCGACATTTTATTTTGCTGTTGAGGTAGGAGTTCTGAAATTTCATTGGTGTAATTATTATTACGTCCCTGAAGGGACGGATTTTCTGGGTTTGTTGCATCCCATACATTTTTTTAACCCCGTAGAAATTAACCCCGTAGGATAATTTATAAGATAAAGTGTAATGTGTTTTAAATTAAGCACATATCCAACGGTGTTAAGTTTGTTAAAACTAAAAAGATTAATTTATTGTTATACATATATTTACGTATTTAATGTTTCTTAAAGCTGTTTTCAACGAGGTTAATTCATCTCTTTTCATAATTCTTGCCTTCATTCTTTCGTACCTTCGTGCCATCGTGCTTTCTTGGTTTTCGGATCAACTATTGATTTTATGAGCTAAGCAAATGTAATATCATTCCGTTTTAGAAAGGGAACTGAACATTTCGCTTTTTATTCTGTTAAATAGTAAATCAAAACTAACTATTATGATGCCTAAAAAAATGATAACCATAGTATTGCTTGGAGTTTCAACAGTAGCTATGTCACAGTCAAATTTTCATTCCTTTGTAGTATCGGATATCGACGGAAACGATTTTCCTTTATCCCAGCTCAAAGGTAAGAAGGTTATGGTTGTAAATACTGCCTCTAAATGTGGATTAACGCCACAGTATGAAGATATGCAGGCTCTTTATGAGCAATACAAGGATAAAAACTTTGTGGTAATTGCTTTCCCTGCAAACAACTTTATGGAGCAAGAGCCTGGTTCCAACCAGGACATTAAAGAGTTTTGCTCAACCCGCTTTAATATTTCTTTCCCGTTGATGGCTAAAATTTCGGTGAAAGGTAACGACATGCATCCTCTTTACCAATGGCTTACCCAGAAAAGCAAGAATGATTTGATGGATAGCGAGGTGACATGGAATTTTCAGAAATACCTTATCGACGAAAATGGTAACCTGGTCGATATGATTCCACCTAAGGAAAAGCCTAATAGTGAAAAGGTAATAAAATGGATCGAAGGAAAATAAAAATTGGTCTCATAAGGAAAATGGCCTCATATCGAGGCCTATTTTTTTTGCTTATCCTTTTCCCTCTTATACTTTCCGTTGGCTAACTGCATGGTGGTAAGGTAACCTAAATGAACCCCCTTTTCAAATACTATCGGATTTAGTGTTTCAGGTTTGTCGGTTGTTTGATGTAAAAATTTGTATCCACCGCTGGTGTTAAAGTAAAGCGTAGGAATACCTATTTCATGAAAAGCCTGTGCGTCGGCTCCTCCTCCTCCAAATGTTTTATGGCTCAGAAGTTTGGTATTTTTCCTGTCAAGTTTTTGAGTTTTTTTCCAGAGTTTTGGATAGCTTAGCCTACCCCCTATGGCAATGCTGTCACCTTGCCCAATGCAGTCAAAGTTGAGCATGGCAACCGTTTGCTCCGCAGGAAATGGCATGTTGTTCACAAAATATTTTGAACCTTTTAATCCCGATTCTTCTGACGAGAATGCTACAAACACAATTGAGCGTCGTGGTTTTGTTGGCGATTTTTTTATTGCCTCTGCTATGGCAATTAACCCTGCAACACCCGAAGCATTATCGTTTGCACCAGGAAAGTAAAGTTTATCACCCTGATATCCAACATGGTCGAGATGTGCGCCCAAAATTACGTATTCATTTTTAAGCTTAAGATCGGAGCCTTCAATGTACCCCACAACATTATAGGTTTTTTTTGCTTCATGGTATTCAGCACTTATTTTTATATATACCGATTTTCCGGTTTCAATGGAATGGGGGGCTTTATCACGTTTTATCATTTCGAAGTATTCAAATGGCTTATAGGGTAGCTGGCTAAAAAGACTATCGACAAATCTATTACAGGCATGAATCATGGGAAAATCAGCTAAATGTGGCTTTGCACCACAGGCAACACTACCATATATCATAGTATTTGGTGTTATATGTGGCTCTCCAATAAAAATAATCGCTTTAGCCCCTAATTCTCGGGCTATTCGTGCCTTACCTCTTGGAGTTACATCACCCCAACTGCCCGACTGTGGTTTCCATGGTGGAGTTGATTTAAATACTGCTACAATTTTATTTCGTACATCAATGCTCCTGTAATCGTTGTATTCATCGGTTTTTATTCCAAAACCCACAAACACAACTTCTCCCCTGACTTCACCCGAGCCACTATAACCTCGGCATACGAAATCTTCACCCAATTGCATTGGATGGATTGGCCTATTATTGTTATCGATTAGGTAAACTCTTGCATCCAGTATGTAGTTCACTTCATCGTCAAACTCCTGAAGCATTGTATTTCCAATTAGAGGCTTAAGGCCAGCATTTTTAAATCTGGTTGCCACATACCGCGAGGCTTGTTCATATTCTACCGTACAGGACATTCGACCTTTGAACCTTTCGGACGATAAGTATTTTACCGTACTCATCATTTCCTTACCGTCAATCGGATTATCATTAACTGTCGTCTGGCTTATGGCTATGCCATGTGCAATGCATAAACCGACCAACACCATTTTAACCTTCAGCATTTCACACCATTTTAAACTCCTGAAATTATTAATTTTATCATTGAGTCCGGTATAAAAAGCATGTTTTATTTTAGCAAAACAAGTTATGTTTTTAATTGTTAGCATTTTAAAAAACATTGTGAAATTTGTTTTAACTTTATAAACTTTATGAACTTTATAAACTTTTTAGACTGAACTCATCATTTATTACATAAATTTGCAATAAATTTGAAGTTAAGCAGATGTCCGCTAATTTTTTACAGTCCGATATTTACCTGTACGGTATTTTACCACTACTTATTTTTTTGGCTCGTGTTTGCGATGTTACCATTGGAACGTTGCGAATAATTTACGTTTCAAAAGGTCAAAGTCGAATAGCACCATTTTTAGGTTTTTTTGAGGTATTAATTTGGATTTTAGCCATTAGCCAGATTATGAAAAACCTCAATAATTTTGCTTGTTACTTTGGTTATGCAGCAGGGTTTGCAACAGGTAATTACATTGGCATGCTGGTTGAGGAACGTTTAGCATTCGGTAAGGTGCTTATTAGGGTTTTTTCAACCGAAAGTGGAGTAGAGCTTGTTCGAATTCTCAACTCGAGCGGTTTTGGTGCTACAACATTTCAGGCTCAGGGTGCACAGGGTAACGTGAGTATTGTTTACTCCATAATAAACCGTAAGGATCTCCCTGAAGTTCAACAGCTCCTGATCAACTTCAACCCAAAACTTTTTTATGTTGTGGAGGATATCCGAAAAGTTAATCAGGGAATATTTCACACATCCACCCCATCGAAAATACCGTTGTTACGACGTTGGCGAAAGGGGAAATAATTTTTTTGATCTTATGGGGTACTTTTTCTGCTATTTCATTTGAAATCTCAACCTTACCAACAATTTTCATTTTTAGTATTAAGAGGATTGACCTATTTTTAACCATAACTTTTCAATGGAATACATATGATAGTTGATGGTTGATGGTTGATGGTTGATAAGCGTTGTTAGTTGTTCGTTGTTCTGAAAAAGGAATCTTTAATTCGTAATTTGTAATTTTGAATTTGGAATATTGAATCTGGAATCTGGAATTTTGAATTACTCCCCCTTTGAAAAGGGGGTTGGGGGGATTGATTGATGGTTGTTGGTCATTCGTTGTTCGTTGTTCTGAAAAAGGAANNTTCGTAATTCGTAATTTGGAATCTTGAATCCTGAATCTTGAATTTTTATCCTTTAACTTTTTCTTATCGCCTCACAAAAAGAATTAACCCGAATTTTACTATATTGCCACGCAAAAATTTGCATGTGAAAAAGGTAAATTCAACTCGTACACCTATATACAGGGATTCAGGATTCTGGCTGAATGATATTCCTACAATGAAAAAAGCCTTTGCCGATGAAGATAGGCATCCAGTTGATCCTGATTTTTACATTTATTCCCGTTATCGGAATCCTACTGTTGTAGAGACCGAAGAGGAACTCGCCAGAATTGAGGGTTCCAGATGGGCACTACTAACCCAATCGGGGCTGGCGGCTATTGATATCGCCCTTTCCATATCCCATAATGCTGCCAGTAGTGCAAAATGGCTTTTCTTTTCCGAAATATACGGTGGCACCAACTCTTTTATCGATAAGGTTTTGGTTGCTCGCCGTGGATTTGATATTGTCCGATTTTACCCAGTGAACAATTCATACTCCCTTACCGAGTTCGAAAAGCTGATGGAACAGCATAAGCCTGCTGTCGTTTTTCTCGAAGCTATTTCTAATCCCATGCTTATAGTTGCCGATGTGCCTGAAATCGTAAAGATTTCAAAAAAATTCGGTGCTTTGGTTATTATCGATAACACCTTTGCAACCCCATATATTCTGAAACCCTTGGATTTTGGTGCCGATATTGTTGTTCATAGTGCTACCAAATACCTTGCAGGACACGGGAACCTTTCAGCTGGAGTTATTTGTGGTAATAATTCAGATTTACTCAAACAAGCCATTGAGTACCGTAAGCTGGTTGGTCACATGATTTCACCCGACGATGCCTATCGCCTATTGGATTACCTAAAATCATTCCACCTACGCATTGCCCAGCATTTTTCCAATGCGAAGCTGGTGGCCGAATTTCTTGACAATTATTCCATTGTTGAACGTGTATTATACCCCTCGTTGTCCAAACATCCCACGGCTGGCATTGCCAATAAAATTTTTACCAATGGCTTTGGCGGAATTGTTACTTTCGACATAAAAGGTGATTCATTTGCTCATAAGCAGCAGCGCTGTAATGCCTTAATACATTCCCTTTCACCCAACATACGTCTGGTGCCAACATTGGGCGATGCCGATACCATTCTGATGCCTGTTGAACCCGTTTGGGGCGATAAATTCCCTTTCCCGGGTATGGTACGCTTGTCGGTAGGAATTGAACCTTCTGAAAAAATCATTACAATCTTAAGAGAAGCATTGGATACGATTAATTTTTAACATGCTAACGTTTGCAAAATGTTAAATATTTTTAATGCTAAAAATATGCTAATTTTTTTAACTTTATTTGTCTTGTTTATATTCAGATATTTAAATAAGCATTTTGCCATTGAAGGTTTATTTTTAATGTCGAAATCCTTACAATTATCATACTTTTGACTTTTACCAGTAAATATTTTTGTCATTACAAGCCATTCTAATTTATGTTGATACTTAAGTAATTTTGTGAAACCTTACAAAAACTATAATTCAGGAGGAACAAGTTATGCAGAATAAGCTTCAGGAGCTAACCGAAAAGATATACCGCGAAGGTCTTGAAAAGGGGCAAACGGAGGCTAACCAGTTGGTGGTTAAGGCTAAAGATGAGGCTGCACGCATACTAGCCGATGCAAAAGTTGAAGCTGAAAAAATTGTGGCTGCAGCTCGCAAGGAGGCCGACGATTACCGAAAGAATGTCGATACTGAGGTTACCCTTTCGGCTAAGCAGGTAATCAATGGGCTTAAACAACAAATAGTTTCGCTAATCGAAACCAAGCTATACCAAACCCCCGTGGTTGATGCACTTAAGGATGCCGAATTCATGAAAAAGGTGATTGAAACGGCTGTAACCCGTTGGGATCCAAATTCACCTGATGGTGTTAGCTTACGCATTTTAGTTCCCGAGGATATGGCAAAAGCTATAGCTGACCATTTCGTGGCTAAAACCCATGCCATTTTGAATAGGGAAGTCGAAGTACGCGTCGATAAAGCTATTAAGTATGGCTTCCGCATTGGTCCAAAGGATGGTAGTTACGTGATTAGCTTCACCGAGTCCGACTTCGAAAATCTCTTCAAGGACTTCATGCGCCCTAAAATTGTAGCATTGCTTTTTGGAGGCAAGTAGAATGATGCGTAACTACTACTACCTGGTGGCTGGCCTTCCGGAACTGCTCATGGATCAGGATCGAAAGGATTTCAACGTAAACGCTTTGAAACAGGAAGTTAGGGAGCAGGTTTCCCCTTCCGATTATCGCCTGGTAGAGTTCCTCCATCTGCCATACGATAACGAAAATTTCCTCAACAAACTTCTCAACCGCGGCCTCGAGTTTAACGATTTAGGAACCTTTGAAAGGTTCATTTTCGATGAGCTCGACGAGAACATTCAACTGCTACCCGAATACATGCAGGATTTTTACTACCGCATTACCGGTAAGCAGCGTTCAGCTGAAGAGGCTATTGACGAGGTTGATGAAGCTAAGGATTTGTTTGAGGTTGAAAAACTACCTGAGGTTTTATTCCTGGAGTCTTTTTATGCCATTGCCCTTAACCAAAATAACGACTTTTTACGGTACTGGTTTAGCTTTCAGCGCGATTTCAATAACGTGCTCACAGCACTTAACTGCCGACGTACCGGAATCGATCCAGCACCACAGCTCGTTGGAAATAACTGGCTTACCGAAGTTCTGGTAAAAAGTCAAGCTGCCGATTTTGGATTGAAACATGAAATCGACTATATTGATAGGTTGATACAGACCACCGATCTATCCGACGTCCTTGAACGCGAGCGTAAGCTCGATCTTATCAGGTGGGATACGTCAGTTGAGCTAACAACATGGGACTACTTTAACATCAATTTTATATTGGGCTTTTTTATCCGCGCCGGTATTGTTCATCGTTGGCTAAGGCTTGATGCTAAAACCGGCGAAGAACTCTTCAAAAGATTATTCGACGATCTTAAATCATCCTATAACCTTTCAGAGAAATTTTAATGGCGATTATTAATTAATTAAACAACATAAATGAAAACTCAAGGAAAAGTAACCGGAATAATTTCGAACCTTGTGGTTGTTGAAGTTGACGGCCCGGTTGCCCAAAACGAGATATGCTATATCAATCTCGCTGGCACTAAGCTTATGGCTGAGGTCATCAAGGTTATTGGAAAACTGGCTTACGTTCAGGTGTTTGAGAGTACCCGAGGTCTTAGAGTTGGAACCCCTGTCGAGTTCCAGGGCCATATGCTCGAGGTAACGCTTGGCCCTGGATTACTTTCAAAAAACTATGACGGGCTTCAGCACGATTTAGCAAAAATGAAGGGCATTTTCCTGCAACGTGGCGATTATACCGATGCCCTCGATTTTGACTCAGAATGGGATTTTACCCCACTTGTTGAACCAGGTACACAGGTAATTGCTGCCGATTGGCTTGGCGAAGTCCCCGAAAACTGGGTGAAACACAAAATCATGGTACCCTTTACCTTTACCGATAAGTACACCGTAAAATCCATTGTCCCTGCTGGTAAGTATAAGGTATCCGATACCATTGCTGTTCTGGTTGACACAAAGGGTGAAGAGTTTAAAGTAACCATGTATCAAAAATGGCCGGTTAAAAAGGCTATTATTGCCTATAAAGAAAAACCACGCCCAAGTAAAATTCTGGAAACAGGCGTTCGCGTTATCGATACCTTAAACCCCATTGCCGAAGGTGGAACTGGATTTATTCCCGGACCTTTTGGTTGTGGAAAAACAGTACTGCAGCATGCTTTAGCAAAACAAGCAAATGCTGATATGATTATCATGGCTGCATGTGGCGAGCGTGCCAACGAGGTAGTTGAAATATTCGCCGAATTCCCTCACCTCGATGACCCACGCACAGGTCGAAAGTTAATGGAACGTACTACAATTATCTGCAATACTTCTAATATGCCGGTTGCTGCCCGCGAAGCATCGGTTTACACAGCAATGACCATTGGCGAGTACTACCGCTCTATGGGCCTAAAAGTATTGCTACTGGCCGATTCCACCTCACGTTGGGCACAAGCCTTGCGTGAAATGAGTAATCGTCTCGAAGAACTTCCTGGTCCCGACGCTTTCCCTATGGACCTTTCAGCTGTTATTGCAAACTTTTATGCCCGGGCGGGTTTTGTTCACTTAAATAATGGCAGTAACGGTTCGGTTACTTTCATTGGAACTGTTTCTCCGGCAGGGGGTAACCTTAAGGAGCCCGTAACCGAATCGACCAAAAAGGCAGCTCGTTGTTTTTACGCTCTTTCGCAACAACGCGCCGACAGTAAACGATACCCGGCTATTGACCCAATGGACAGCTACTCCAAATACCTTGAGTACCCTGAAATTCAAGAGTTTCTGAATAAGAATATCAGTGAAAACTGGGTTGAATTGGTAATGAAGGTTAAAAACACCATTCAGCAAGGAAGGGAAGCATCTGAGCAAATAAATATTTTAGGTGACGATGGCGTCCCTCTCGATTATCACGACCGTTACTGGAAAGCTGAAATAATTGATTTTGTCATCCTTCAACAGGATGCCTTCGATGTAATTGATTGTAACACACCATTGGCTCGTCAACGCTATATGCTTGAAAAAGTAATGCAAATTTGTAATACTAATTTTCATTTCGATGGATTTGAGCAATGCTCTTCTTATTACAAGCGTATGATCAATACTCTCAAGCAAATGAACTATTCAGAGTTCCAATCGGAAGAATTCTATAATTACGAAAAAGAACTTGATACAATTCTTAACGAACGAAGGGTACAGTAATGGAAACTAAAGTTTTTCAAAGAATATACACCCAGCTAACGGGTATCACTAAGGCTACCGTATCGCTTCGAGCTCAAGGTGTAGCCAATGAGGAGTTGGCCATGGTCCATGGTCGCTTAGCTCAGGTGGTTAAAATTATGGGCGATATAATCACCCTTCAAGTGTTCAGCGGTACCGAAGGTATTCCTACAAATGCCGAAGTCGTTTTCTTTGGTGAACCTCCCATGCTCAAGGTAGGCGACGACTTGGCAGGTCGCTTCTTCGATGCCTATGGACACCCAATGTTTGGTGACTCCGAAATTGAAGGCGAACCCCGCGAAATTGGCGGCCCATCGGTTAACCCCCTTCGCCGTAAGCAACCCTCTGAGCTTATTGCCACCGGAATTGCGGGCATCGACCTTAACAATACCCTCGTTACGGGTCAAAAAATACCTTTCTTTGCCGATCCCGATCAACCTTTTAACCAGGTAATGGCAATGGTTGCATTACGTGCTCAGGCCGATAAAATCATTTTAGGTGGCATGGGCTTGTCAAACGACGACTTCCTTTTCTTCAAGAATGTCTTCGAGAATGCCGGAGCTCTCGATCGAATCATCAGTTTTGTTAATACCACTGAGCAACCTCCTGTGGAACGGTTACTCGTTCCCGATATGGCACTAACTGCTGCCGAATACTTTGCGGTTGAGAAAAAGGAAAAAGTACTCGTTCTGCTTACCGATATGACCCTCTACGCCGATGCATTAAGTATTGTATCGAACCGTATGGATCAAATCCCGTCAAAGGATTCAATGCCTGGTTCTTTGTATTCCGATTTGGCTAAAATTTATGAGAAAGCTGTTCAGTTCCCCGATGGTGGCTCCATAACCATTATTGCGGTAACAACACTCTCCGGTGGCGATATCACCCATGCAATCCCCGACAACACTGGTTATATCACCGAAGGCCAACTTTTCCTGCGTACCGATAGCGATACGGGTAAGGTTATTGTTGACCCCTTCCGAAGCTTATCGCGCTTGAAACAACTTGTTATTGGTAAGAAAACTCGCGAGGATCATCCTCAGGTAATGAATGCTGCCGTTCGTCTTTATGCCGATGCTGCCAGCGCTAAAACAAAGCTGGAAAACGGTTTCGATCTTACCGAGTACGACGAACGTGCTCTTAAATTTGCTCACGATTACTCAGAAAAATTGCTGGCAATTGATATCAATATAGAAGTTGATGCCATGCTTAATACGGCCTGGCAACTTTTAGCCAAATATTTCTCAAAAACTGAAGTGGCCATTAAAAGCGAATTGGTTGAGAAATATTGGCCGGCAAACTAATAACAAACCAAACCATGGCAATAAAGTTTCAGTTCAATAAAACTTCGCTTAACGAGCTCAATAAGCAGCTTAAAATTCGCCAAAGAGCCTTGCCTACTCTTAAAAACAAGGAGTCGGCCTTGCGCATGGAGGTTAAGCGTGCTAAAAATAGGATGCAGGAACTCGAGGACCGATTGGCTAATCGTATTAAGGATTATGAGTACATGGTTAGCCTTTGGGGTGAATTTGAACGTAATCTCATTCAAATTGATGATGTGAGTCTTGGAACTATCAAAATTGCCGGGGTTAAAATTCCTGTTCTTCAAGAGGTTATCTTTAGCGTCAAAGATTACAGCGTTTTTGCTCGCCCATACTGGTACACCGACGGCGTGAAAATTCTTAAGGAGTTGGCTGAAATTGGCTTAGAACGCGATTTCTACCACGAAAAGATGAGACTTCTTGACCATGCGCGCAAGAAAACTACCCAGAAAGTTAACCTCTACGAAAAGGTTCAAATTCCCGGTTATGAGAATGCCATTCGAAAAATTAAACGCTTCCTCGAAGATGAGGAAAATCTTTCGAAGTCGGCTATGAAGATAGTGAAAAACCGTTACGAAAACGTGGAGGTTGAATTATGATTACCCCTATGTATAAATACAACTTCCTGGTTTATCATCGCGATTTCGATGATTTCCTTCTAAAGTTACAGGAATTGGGCGTGGTTGATATCTCCATGGAAAACCGAAATGTTGATGAAGATGAAAAGAAAATCATTGAAAAAATAGCAAAAGTTTCATCTACCATTAAATTTCTTGAAACAAGGACTGTTCCAGACGAAAAGATTACTCTTAGCCATTCGGCCGATGAAATTATTTCCCGCGTTGAATTGCTCCAACGTGAGCACGAACAGTTTGAGAATGCAATCAAAAAGGCGCAAAAGGAATTGGCCGAAGTTGAACCATGGGGCAACTTCGACCAAAAGACTCTTAACCTTCTTGCTGAAAAAGGCATAAACGTTCGGTTCTTTGTTGCTTCGGAAAAAGTTTTTGACGAAGAGTGGTTATATGAGTACCCCATCGAAGTAATTAACCATACTAATGGTTTGTACTACTTTGTACTGGTCGATTCCGGTGGCTTATCGTTCCCTGTTGATGCTCAGGAAGTCCGAACGCCTCAGTTTTCAGTTAAGGAAAAAGAACTTGAAATCCAAAGGTACCATCATCGTATCGATGAAATTAGTAAAGAATTAGATTTTCTATCTCTTTACATCGATACCCTTAAGCATGAGCAGGCTAATCTTACCAATCAGCTCGATTTTAAAATGGTTAAGTCTAGTGCTGTAGCCGAAGCTGAGAGTACCATCATGGTGCTTGAGGGTTGGGTACCCGAAACACTTAACGAAAAGGTGAAGCAGGTACTTGACTCCGAAAGCGTCATTTACATTTCATCAAAAGCATCATTGCACGATAACGCACCCATACTTCTGCAAAACAATAAGTTTGCAAAACTTTTTGAGCCCATCAGCAAGCTTTTTGCCTTCCCAACCTATGCCGAACTCGACCTTACTCCATTTTTTGCTCCCTTTTTTATGCTTTTCTTTGGCTTCTGCTTTGGTGATGCCGGTTACGGATTAATTTTTGTTTTAGCTGCTACTCTTTATAAGTTTAAGGCAAAACCCGAGTTTAAACCCTTGCTTACCCTCATCCAAATTTTGGGCTCATCAACAATACTATTTGGAGTGCTGACAGGAACAGTGTTCGGTGTAAGTCTGGTTGATGTGGATATTCCTGCCTTGGATAATTTCAAATCTTATTTCTTTGATCAGGATAAAATGTTTAAACTCTCCCTCATCCTAGGTCTTGTACAGATTATTTTTGGAATGTGCGTAAAAGCCGCTAACCTTTGGATACAGTACTCATGGAAGCATGCCATATCAACCATAAGTTGGGTTTTGCTTATTGTAAGTACAGGTCTATTCTACCTCTTAGGTCAAAATCCCGAAAGTTCATTGAAACTTTTTGACCCAATTCATCTGGTTATACTTGGCTTAGCCGGCGTGGGGATCATGTTCTTTAATTCTCCCGGCAAAAATCCATTTTATAATTTTGGTTTAGGACTTTGGGAAACCTATAATATGGCTACCGGCCTTTTAGGCGATACTTTATCGTATATCCGTCTCTTTGCTCTTGGATTAAGCAGCGGCATCCTTGGTAGCGTGTTTAATAGCCTGGCTTTTGGTATGTCACCCGATATCCCTGTACTTAAACAAGTAGTTATTGTGTTGATTCTGATTATTGGTCATTCCATTAATATTTTTATGTCAGCCTTGGGGTCGCTTGTTCACCCCATGCGTTTAACTTTTGTTGAATTTTATAAGAATGCAGGCTTTACCGGTGGCGGTAGGGGTTACGATCCTTTCCGCAAGAAAACGGTTGAGGCTTAAACACACAGCTTAAACTAATAATTCTAAATAACCTAATAAATTTTAAAACTATGGAACCAATCATTTTTGCTTACTTAGGAATCGGGATAATGATTATCCTTTCAGGTGTTGGTAGTTCCTACGGCGTTACTATTGCCGGTAATGCTTCGGTTGGAGCACTGAAAAAAGAGCCTGGTGCTTTCGGTAACTTCTTGGTGCTTAGCGCACTTGCTGGAACCCAAGGTCTTTATGGTTTTACTGGTTACTTTATGCTAAAAAAATTCCTTGTTCCAGAAATTACATGGGCACAAGCAGCTGCAATTTTCGGTGCAGGTTTAGCCATGGGTTTTGTTGGACTTTTTTCGGCTATTCGACAGGGACAGGTTTGTGCCAATGGTATCACCGCTATTGGTAATGGGCATAAGGTTTTTGTTAACACCCTTATACTCGCAGTTTTCCCTGAACTTTATGCCATTATATCCCTAGCAGCCGTTTTCTTGATTAGCACATCTATGTAACAATCTTTTTACTTAGCTGGCGGCTTCCTTTCCGGAGGCCGCTTTTTGTTTTTGATCTCCGGCGCTTTGCCGTCGTTCTTATACCAAAAAAAGTAGCTCTGCTGCTTGCGTTTCTGTTCAATACTTCGGGCGACATATACCTTTTCGCCGGTATATGGGTTGATGCCGGTATAGTAAATGGTTGTAGCCAATGTCATTGGAGTTGGAGTAAAATCCTGAACCTGTTCAAGCTTGAAGTTAAGGTTGCGGGTTTCTTCAGCTAGCTGCTTCATATCATCTTCGGTCGATCCCGGATGGCTCGATATGAAATAAGGAATAAGCTGTTGTTTTAGTCCATACTTCTCATTTAAACTATCAAACCATTGCTTTAGCTGCCTAAATAGTTCGAACGAAGGTTTCCTCATTAATTTAAGTACTCCGTCCGATGTGTGTTCTGGAGCAACTTTTAACCGACCCGGTATATGATGTATAAAAAGTTTTTCAAAGTATTCCCGTTCAGGCTTGCTGTCTTTTTTGTTTATAAATAAATCGTATCGTATTCCACTACTTACAAATGCTTTTTTGATACCTTTTACATTGCAGACCTGACTGTACAGGTCATTAATACTTTCATGGCTTGCGTTTAGATTTTTGCAGATGTTTGGATAGATGCACGATGGTCGTTTGCATCTGGCGCATTTGCCATAATCCTTGGGGTGCATTCCATACATATTGGCTGAAGGTCCACCCAAATCGCTCAGGTATCCTGTAAAATCGGGTAACTTTTTGATAGCTTCAACTTCATTAATAATTGACCGCACCGAACGCGATGAGATGAACCGCCCTTGATGGGCCGAAATGGTGCAGAAACTACACCCCCCAAAACAACCCCGATGTATGTTTACCGAAAACTTTATCATTTCCCAAGCAGGTATGGTTTTACCCTTATACCGAGGGTGGGGTAGCCGGGTGTATGGTAAATCGTACCACCTGTCCATCTCTTCGGTTGCAGCAGGTTTAAAGGGTGGGTTTACAACCACACAACTTGCTTTTATGGGTTCAACCAGTATTTTGCTGTTTAATCTATTCGATTCTTCTTCAATTACTTTGAAATTTTGTGCAAACTTGTATTTATCGGTGAGGCATCCCTCGTATGGGTGGAGTATAATTACATTTTCACTTCTTTTATATTTTTCCAAATTATCATCTTTATAAACCACCTGAGGAATTGATCTTAGCGCTTCAACCGGCATTCCTTGAGCTATTTTTTTGGCAATTTCAACAATCGACTTTTCCCCCATGCCATATACCATCAAATCGGCTTGGCTATCAATAAGAATGCTCGGTTTTAGCATATCAGCCCAGTAGTCGTAGTGGGTTAAACGTCGCATCGAAGCCTCAACCCCTCCAATTATAACTGGTACATTCGCAAATAGCTTTTTTAGGATTTGTGTGTAAACCACAGTTGCATAATCAGGACGAAAACCCGATACCCCACCAGGTGTATAAGCGTCATTGCTACGCAACCTTTTTGCTGCCGTGTAATGGTTTACCATTGAATCCATATTACCTGCTGTAACTGCAAAAAAGAGCCTTGGCTCCCCTAATTTTTTGAAGTCACGCAAATCATCACGCCAGTTGGGCTGAGGTACTATTGCCACTTTATAGCCTTCGCTCTCTAATACTCGTCCAATTACAGCAGCACCAAATGCTGGATGATCAATATATACATCACCTGTAAATAGAATAATATCAGGCTGTTCCCAGCCTAATGCTTTAATTTCTTTAACCGATGTGGGTAAAAATCCCATTTCATTGCGTTTAACGTTCTGCATTCATTAAGTTCCTATTTATCAGCATTTCCCGAAAGGTAAGATAGCCGCTTCACTCCATTAAAGTTAGAAGTTAGAAGTTAGAATGTTTAGTATTTCTTTTAAAACTATCTGCCTTCTAATTTCATTTTGCATTGAGCCATTGCCCCTAACCTTCCTCTACCTTTCTCTACATTCCTCTATCTTCCTCTATTTTCTCTAACTTCTTCTAAATTCCTCTAACATTCCTCTATCTTCCTATATCTTCTTCTAAATTTCTTCTAAATTCCTCTATCTTCCTATATCTTTCTCTATCTTCTTCTAAATTCCTCTATCTTCCTTTAACTTCCTCTATCTTCCTCTAACTTCTTCTAACTTCCTCTATCTTCCTTTAACTTCCTCTATCTTCCTCTAACAATGCTATTTGTTCACGAATAGCAAATTGCTATCGCCATAGCTCAAAAACCTGAAACCATGGTCAAGGGCATACTGATAGATTCTTTTCCAGTCGTTACCTACAATTGCAGCAACAAGCAGAAGAAGAGTCGATCGGGGTTGATGGAAGTTGGTAATTAGAGCGTTACAGGTTTTAATCTCGTATCCGGGCACTATCATTATTTGGGTTGATGCCGTAAGTGTTGAAATTCCTTTTTCACTCATATATTCATAAAGAGCCTTGAACGCCTCATCAGCCATCGTATTACTGTTAAGCTCGTAGGGTTCCCACTGCGATACATAGTAGCTGTCATCAAGCAACCCTTCCTTTACCTTTACCCCAAGCCAGTAAATCGATTCCATGGCTCTTAGGGTAGTGGTGCCTACACACACCACAGGTTCTTTGTTTTGGTACAGTTTTTTAACCGTTTCTATATCAACAAAAAAGTGTTCGGTGTGCATTTCATGGTTTTCAAGCGTAGCAGATGCAACGGGTTTGAATGTTCCTGCTCCTACATGAAGGGTAATAAAGTGTGTGTCAATGTTAATTTGGCTTAGACTTTCAAAAACCTTTGGGGTAAAGTGTAGTCCAGCTGTGGGTGCAGCTACCGACCCTTCGGGGTCTGCATATATGGTTTGATACCGATAGGTGTCAATGTCATCGCTTTCCCGGTTTAGGTATGGGGGGATGGGCGTGATGCCACATAGCTCAACAATTCCGGCAAATGTTAATGAGCTGTTATTCCACGAAAACTCTACCTCAACCCCTTCGGTTAGCCTTTTGATTTGCCTCGCAGTCAGTATTCCCCCATTTTCGGGTATGGCCATCTGGAGTTCGTTTTGTTTCCATCGTTTTAGGTTACCCACAATGCATTTCCATACCACATTGCTTTTGCTTGAAAACGACATTTCGTACTCACTTGGGGTAATGGGTTCAATCAAAAACACTTCGATTAAAGCACCACTTTCCTTTTTGAATCGTAACCGTGCCCTTACTACTTTAGTATTGTTCAGAATAAGAAGGCTTTTGGGTGGTAAGTAATGGGCTATATTGTAAAATTTATCAACTTGTATCTCATTCTTATTGTAAATTAAAAGCTTAGAGCTATCCCTTTCGCTCAGGGGATGTTTGGCTATCCTCTCTTCTGGTAACACGTAGTCAAAATCGGTAATACTAATTCTCTTAACTTCCATTCGCTAAAAATAGTTTCAGTTATTGCCTATGGGCGTATTATGCCCACCATGGTTTGTACTGCACGTTCAACTTTACAAGTATTGACTGCAATTTGTAATGACGGTATGTGTCATTTTTGGTTATAACCATTCATAAGCTCACAAAATTAGTTAATTTTGCGGGTTAATTTGATTTTAAAAGAATTTGATAATCAAGTATTATGCAAGTAGCTATTGGTTGCAAGGTACGTTTTTTAAACGATGTTGGTGGGGGTGAGGTTAGTAGGTTTTTGGATAAGCGCACCGCAATTGTAAAAACTTTCGATGGCTTCGAAATTCCTACCCTGATTTCAGAGTTGGTTGTAGTTGAACCTGCCAGCGACCTTCAGTTACAAAATACACCATACCAGGAAATAGGACAGGATGTTTCTGATCATAAAATAAAATCAAAAACAACCGATTTAAAAAGAACTGAAACTGCAAAGGAAACTGTTGATGGCGAAGGCGATGATATTTCATTGATCGTAGCACTTGTCCCTTCAAACCCAAGTGCTTTGCAGCAATCCAACTTCGATCTTTTCCTGGTTAACGATAGCACATACAGAATCTTCTATGTTTTGTCGTTTGTAACCAACCAAATGCTTAGTCCCTTAAGCTCAGGTATTTTACAGCCTGATACAAAGATTTTGGTTAAACAGCTATCCCCTGAGGATGTTGGCAAATTACAGGTAGTAAACCTTCAGGCTATCTACTTCAAAAACATTACTTTTAAACCATTCCAGCCCGAGTATTACGAAATTGAACTTAACCCGATAAAGCTTTACAAGAGAGGAAATTTCGTTCCTAATGATTTCTTTGATACCGATGCCTATATTGTTACCATTGCAAGTTCGAAACGTGAGCTAATGATACGCCACTTGACCGATAAGGCCATTTCTGATGCCATCAGGCAAAAGGATAAGCCCAATCCGGTCATTGAAAATAAAAAGGTTGAGCCTGAAATCGAAGAGGTTGACCTCCACATACACCAGCTGGTTGACAATTGGAACGGCTTAACCCCCGGTGAGATTTTAAAAATTCAGATGGCTCGTTTCGAAACGGCCCTGGAGGGTGGACTAAAAAGTACCCGCACTAAACGGATGATCTTTATTCATGGCGTTGGGAATGGAAAATTGAAGTTTGAGATCACTAAACTGCTGAGTAGTAAATATCCTAAGCTTCGATACCAGGATGCCTCCTTTAAAGAGTATGGCTTTGGGGCAACAATGGTTTTTTTGAGATAAGGGCATTGTTTCAATCCTTAAAAGGGCTTTGACTTTCTGTAATTATTGAATCTAATCAGCTAATGTTTCGCACGTATAAATATTATTCTATAAATAAAATATTTACAAATGAATTGAAATTATCATGTAATTCATTATCAAGTGATTGATAGCTCCAATGTATATTTAATACTTTGTGAAACTTTGTGCTTACTTCCTGTTCTTTGTGGTTATATTCAGCGATTTAGATTTTTACACAAAGTCCTCAAAGGGATTCACAAAGACCACGAAGATTGTATGTGTTTGTATTTTATCATCTTAATCC
>DFYV01000143.1 GCA_002383425.1 Bacteroidales bacterium UBA4073
TTATGAACTTTATGAACTTTATAAACTTTATAAACTTTATGAACTTTATAGACTGAACCCATAAATGTTAATAAATTATCCCCATCTTTTTTGCGTTTGGATTGTTGAATTATACTTATTTTAACTATCTTTACTATGAAATGCATTAATTTTATTACTATGTTTGTAGGTTAATAATTTTGCAGCATGGGAGACGAAAACAACGATTATCTGAGCTTTGAGGAAATAATTGAACTGGTTGAGCGCTTTGAGGAAAGCATTCAAAGCGGTAGGGCTCAGTTTTTCGATGTCCATGAGTTTGTTGCTCTTATTGAATTTTACATAGATCACGAGGCCGATGATCAGGCCCTGGCTGCCTTAAATCAAGCTGAAGCTATTTATCCATCTTCAATCGAAATAAAGTATAAAAGGGCTGAGTATTACCACATGGTGGGTGATGATGGTAAAGCCCTTGCCCTGGTGCACGAGGTTGAAGAAGTGGAAAAAAACAATCCCGATTTGCACTACCTGAAAGGAGAAATTCTATTCGACATGGGCAATTTAAACGCTGCCATTGAATGTTTTGGTAAGGCTATTTCGGTTGAGCCCGACGATAAAATTGAATTATTGTACCGCATTTCGACCTTCTTTTTGGAAAACGAAGAAATTAACCTTGCCTTAAAGTATTTACTACTCTCATACAACAAGGCGCGTGGTAATTTGGCTGTGCTTTTCGATTTGGGGTACTGTTTTGAACGCCTTGATGAACTTGACAAAAGCGTTAGGTACTATAACGAGTATCTCGATATAAATCCCTTTTCAGCTGCTGCCTGGTATAATTTAGGTATAGTTCATACCAAACTGGGTGAATTTGAAAAAGCAATTGAATGCTACGATTTTTGCATTGCAATTGATCCCCACTACTCGTCGGCATACCATAATAAGGGGAACACCCTTGCTACGTTGGAGCGGTATGCGGAGGCTTTAAAAGTTTTCAATGAGCTAATTGAGCTGGAACCAGAAAACCCAAGGGTGTTTGCATTAGCTGGGGAATGCTATGAGAAACTTGAGCAATACGACATGGCCATTGAATCATACAACCGCTCAATAACCATTGACCCCGATTTTGCAGAAGGGTATTACGGTATTGGGGTTGTTCTGGCAGCAAGGAAAAAGTATGATCTTAGCCTTAACTTCATTCGTCGGGCTATTACTTTAAATCCCGAGGAGTACGATTTTTGGCTTGGTTTAGGAAGGGTTTACTTCGAGGTTAACGATTTGGAGAATTCGCTCAAAGCTTACCGTGAAGCCACGAGCCTTAACCCCGACTTGCCCGATGCATACCTTTTCCTGGCCGAGGTATTACTCTACGAGGAGCGTTTCTCGGAGGTGGAACAGCTTATCGATGGATTGGGCAATAAATTTGATTCCAATGTATCGATTAAGATTATAAACGCTGCTGCCCTTTACCTTTCACACAGGTCAAAAGAGGCTCTCGATATTCTGAAGGACGCTAAAAGTATTGATCCTTCGTCTATCGATGATTTTATAAATCTGGTTAGCCCCGATGCCGATAAGGAATTTATTGAAAACATCAACAAACTTTAAATCAGCCATTTCTAAAACCATATTTTTCATATCAAAAGATGTTGTTAAAAAATTGCTGCATGAAATGCAGTTTTTTTGTTTGAAAAATAATACATTTGGCTTTAAACATAAAATGTTTAGCTATGAATTACAACTTAACTTTTATTCCAGCCCGAACCCAAAAACCTCGCGAGTATGGGTTAACCATGGTCATGGACAAAGGATTAAGCCTTACTGAGGCTAATAGTCTGGTTGAAAGCAGTGGGCAATATGTAGATTTTTTAAAACTTGGTTTTGGAACTTCACTGGTTACCAACAACTTAAAAGAAAAAGTAAAGCTTTACAAAGATGCTGGGCTACGCCCTTACCTGGGTGGAACCCTGTTTGAGGTATTTATAATTCGCGACATGTTCGACGATTTTATTAGGTTTGTTGAGGAACTTGAACTCGATTTAGTTGAGGTATCCGATGGCTCCATGGAGTTGGAAAACCATGTTAAATGCGATTACATCAGCAAGCTGGCTAAAAGGTTCACGGTGATTTCCGAGGTAGGTTCAAAACGCGCCGATGTCCATATTCCTGATGATGAGTGGATTAGTATGATGAAACAGGAACTAAATTCAGGCAGCTGGAAGGTTATTGCAGAGGCACGTGAAAGTGGAAACATCGGCATTTACAATGAGGATCACTCCGCTAATACCAAGTTAATCAACGATATAGTTAAGCATGTTAAGGTTGAGAATGTTATTTGGGAAGCTCCTCTGAAAAGTCAGCAGGCATGGTTCATCAAGTTGCTTGGCGCAAATGTGAATCTTGGTAATATTGCGCCTACCGAGGTTGTTTCATTGGAAACTTTAAGGCTTGGTTTACGTGGCGATACATTCTTTCAATTCCTTCCCGATAACCTAAAACAGTAAGCCAGGCATGATGAAACGAAGCGTTAAGGATTACATTATTTTGGTTTTGAAAGGTATTGGCATGGGAGCAGCCGATGTAATTCCCGGCGTATCGGGAGGAACAATAGCTTTTATCACAGGAATATATGAGGAGTTAATTGATTCTATCAAAAGCATAATTGCACCTGAATCGCTTAAACATCTTAAAAACTTATCATTCCTGAGCTATTTTAAGGCTATAAATGCCGACTTTCTTATTGCTGTTTTAGGTGGCATTGCAATTAGCTTCCTTTCGCTGGCAAAGCTAATGCAATACCTTTTGTCGAACCATCCAATTTTTGTGTGGTCGTTCTTTTTTGGCCTTATTTTGGCATCAATATGGTTTGTGGCTAAAACAGTAAAAAAATGGAATTTACCTACATATCTGTTTTTTGCTTTAGGAGTTTTTATAGGCTTCATAATCACAATACTCACACCTACCGAAACCCCTAACCAATTGTGGTTTATCTTTATTTGTGGGGTTATTGCTATATGTGCAATGATTTTACCCGGAATTTCAGGCAGTTTCATACTTTTGCTTATGGGTAAATACCTTTACATGATGGCTGCGCTCAGCAACTTTAATTTACCGGTTCTTTTAGTTTTTTTGATGGGGGCAGCAGTAGGTATTTTAGGCTTTTCACATTTTCTGTCGTGGCTATTACACCACTACCATTCCGCAACCATATCAGTACTGGCTGGGTTTATGCTGGGTTCACTAAATAAGGTATGGCCTTGGAAGGTGGTTACTCAAACCTTTATCGATGCGCAAGGAACCATTCGTCCGCTTATTGAGAAAAATGTATTACCATCAACCTATCTATTTGAAAATAAGGCTGATCCCCACTTGCTATGGGCAATAGTATTCGCCATACTTGGCGTAATTTTGATTGTTTTTTTTGAACAAATACTTTCAAAACCTGTTTCTAAAGAGGTTGATATCAAGGAAAAACTTGGATTGTAGAATTCCAGTTTACTTTTATAGGTGGCATTTACCAAAACTGGTGAATGCTGCCATTTCCCTTATTTTTTTCACCTATAGTTTGTATGCACAGGAAAGCAGCACCATTTACCCCTTTGGAGTAGGCGAATATGTAAAATATGATGCCTACTATAACTGGAAATTTATATGGTTAAGTGCCGGAACTGCAGAGTTTCATGTTGCCGATACATTATTTGAGGGGATCCCCTCATTTCATTTCAAATCGGGTGGACGCTCGCATAGTAATTACGACTGGTTTTTCAAGGTTCGTGAAAGATTTGAATCAATTGCCCAAAAAGTTGATTTGGCTCCTCTTTGGTTTGTTCGCGATAGCTACGAGGGGGGCTATAAAGCATTCAACCGCTATAGCTATCGCTATGCCGATTCAGCTCTGATAGTTGATAGCTATACATCAGAACGGCCTTACAGGCAAAAGAAGTTTAAGATTGAGAAACGTACTTACGACGTTTTATCGGCTATATACTACTGCAGAATTATTGATTTTGGAAAATTGACAAAAGGCGAATGCGTACCACTTGCCATGGCTATTGACGATGGTATTTACGATTTGTTTATTCGCTACCTGGGAACCGAAAAAATAAAACATCGCAACGGGCAGGTAGTGGATTCCTATAAATTCAGCGTGATGCTGGTGGAGGGAACCATTTTCAGGGGTGGTGAAGATATGCTTGTTTGGGTTTCGACCGACAACCGGAAAATTCCTATCGTTGTGGAAGCTAAAATTCTCGTTGGTTCAGTTAAAGCTTATCTGGCCGATTACAGATTTGAGCGGTGAAAACGGGTTTAAGGATAAAGGATAAAGGATAAAGGATA
>DFYV01000094.1 GCA_002383425.1 Bacteroidales bacterium UBA4073
TTTAATTTTAACACTGATTAGTTACATAAACTTTATAAACTTTATGAACTTTATGAACTTTATGAACTTTATGAACTTTATGAACTGAACTCATGGATAAATCCATTTATGATGAATATGGCACATAACCTAGCCCACGGATTAATTCATGGGCTACGCGGATTTTCGTAATGGAAGGAAACCGTTTTAAGGGTTTAATAAATCATAAATAAGGGGAAAATGCCCTATTCATACGATAGAATTTGGATATACGCCATTTGGCTAACCAAAGAGCGTTTGCCTTTAATAAATTCCAGTGCCGAAATTATTAAGCAGATAAAAGGAAGTAGTTCGCATTACATTAATCAGCAAAGCAATTTAATCGATAAATTTGCATGGCAAACAAGCTATGCCGCTCACTCTGTGAGCGAATCGGTTGTTGATAAAGTTTACGAATACATTTTCAAGCAAAAACAGGATCATCAAAAGTGCTCGTTTCAGGCCGAGTACCTCGAACTTATCAAATTACATAGCGTACAAACTAATTTGATTTAGTTTAGAATCAAGAATATTAGTGAAAATGCCTTTCAAAAACATCAAAACCAAACATAAAATAATGCTGGCAGGAATTTTACTCTTGCTGGCTTTTTTGTTGGTTCCTCCTGTTAAATTTAAGAACACCACATCTACCGTTTTGCTCGACAGGAACGGACAACTTCTATCCGCAACAGTTTCGGACGAGGGAATGTGGCAATTCCCCGAGGTGGATACTGTACCTGAGAAATTCGCCATTTGTCTTACACAGTTCGAAGATGCCTATTTTCGTTATCATCTCGGGGTGAATCCAATTTCGGTTATACGTGCTATGAAACAAAATATTCAGGCTCGAAAGATTGTCAGCGGTGCAAGTACAATCACAATGCAACTTGTTCGACTTTCGAGGCGAGGCAAGCCCAGAACATTCTGGGAAAAATGTATAGAGATGTTTTTGGCCGTTAGAACGGAGTTTTCCTACTCCAAGCGAACAATCCTGGCCAAATATGCATCGCAAGCACCATTTGGCGGAAATGTGGTTGGTTTGGATGCCGCCGCTTGGCGATACTTTGGCACAAGCCCCAATAATCTTAGTTGGGCTGAGGCTGCAACATTGGCAATTCTGCCGAATGCTCCAGGCCTGATATTCCCTGGACGAAATCAGAATCTGCTAATCGAGAAACGCAACCGATTGCTTGCTAAACTAAAAGGAAAGGGCTATATAGA
Organism: Bacteroidales bacterium UBA4073; assembly: GCA_002383425.1. GTDB lineage: Bacteria > Bacteroidota > Bacteroidia > Bacteroidales > Tenuifilaceae > Tenuifilum. The sequence goes on from DFYV01000094.1 coordinate 1,240, forward strand.
TGATGAAACCTACCAATTGGCGTTACTTGAACCCGCTCCAAATTTAGCCAATAACCTTCCTCAGGATGCAACCCATTTACTAACCCGATGTATTCACGATGGATTGAAAGGTAAAATGGTGGTTTCAACCATCGATAAACGTTTATACGATAATGCTTACAGCATTGCATTGCGTTATCACCGACATTTTATGGCCAATGGCATAAGAAATATGGCTGCAATGGTTATCGACAATAGAACAAGCGAGGTGCTGGTTTACATTGGAAATATCTTATCCAATAATCCTGCCAATTCATCTATGGTCGATATTATAAAATCGAAAAGGAGCTACGGCAGCTTGCTAAAACCGTTCCTATATGGATTTATGCTGAACGAAGGATTGCTTTATCCACGTCAACTTGTGGATGATATTCCAGTTGCGTACTCCGATTTTGCACCCAAAAATTTTAGCAAAACATTTGAGGGTATGGCGCCAGCTAATGAGATTTTATCGCGTTCGTTAAATGTTCCTTCGGTCAATTTGCTGAGGCAGTACGGAATTGAGAAATTCCATAACAATCTTCAGCAAATGGGTGTAAAAAGCATCAACAAACCGCCTGGCCATTACGGGCTATCAATAATTCTAGGTGGAGCCGAGGCTAGTATGTGGGAGTTGGCAGGAATATACTCTGCTTTAGCCAAGAAAGCAGGAAATGAGCAGAATAGCAACGTTACGCTAAGGTATCAACTGGATAGCACTACTGTAAGAGTTAAGCAAATATTCAATTGTAGTGGAATAGGTTCCGGCGCTGCATACTTAACACTTGAGGCGTTAACAGAGGCAAATAGACCCGGTGAAGATGGCACTTGGCGACATTTTATTTCATCGCAGCGCATTGCTTGGAAAACTGGCACCAGCTATGGATTCCGCGATGCTTGGGCTATTGGTGTTACCCCTAACTATACGGTTGCGGTTTGGGTTGGCAATGCCGATGGGGAAGGTAGAGCCGATTTAATAGGAGTTGCCGCTGCGGCACCAGTTATGTTCGATATTTTCTCGTTACTACCGGCATCAGATTGGTTCGCTCCGCCGTGGTTCGATTTAGTTGCAACTGTAACCTGTAAGCATAGTGGATTAATTGCCTCGGAGAATTGCACCGATACCATTATGGAATATGTTCCCGCGGTTAAAACCAAAACACTTCCTTGTCCTTATCACCAAAAAATTTATGTGGACAATGAGCAGAAATATCGATTAACGTTAGGCTGTGCAAAGCAGGAAGAAATGTTTGAAGCCAACTGGTTTGTTTTACCGCCTGCGCAGGAATGGTTTTACTCTAAGCTTCACGCTGAGTATCGTAAATTACCACCATTCCGAAAGGGATGCGCACAGGTAAACAATAAAATACCAAATATTGCGCTTATTTACCCGTACGCTGGTGCTGATATTTATATCCCAAGGGAAAAGAAAGATACAAAGGGTCATAGCATTTGGAAAGCAACGCATCGTAATCTAAAAGCTAATATTTACTGGCATTTGAATGATGTTTTTCTTGGAAAAACAAATGGCTTACACGAAATGCTTGTATCACCAAAGCCCGGTACATACACCCTGACTTTGGTGGATGATGAAGGCGAGGTATTGCAGAAGAGGATTAGGGTAATAGGGGAGTGATTGGGTGCGGATTTATTATGTTTGCAGAACAATCAATTCTCCGTGTGATATGGAAAATTAATTTTTCTTGAAGAACGAATCAATATTAGTGATTACTGCAAAATGGTTTGTTGAGCCATCAATATGTAACATTGCTCTACTGTAATTTATGTGAAATTTTGATATTTTAATGCAAATTCCCCAGTTAAAACCAACATTAAAAAAACCTTTTACTTAATTTTTGAGGTAGAGTGGTTCATTACTTCCCCGCTCCCCACTGACCCGTACGAGCAGATTTCCCGCATAAATGTCTGAACCACTGATATTTATATGATTTTTATGATTTACCATGATTTTTATACAGGGCGTTGTTTGATTTGATTAAATTTTTTGTTTATAATTCTTTACCGAAATTTCAGAGAATTTATACTCCCTATTAATCATAGTTAATCAATTAAATCAAACTGAAATCAACGGTTCTGACTTTTTGTTTATAATTCTTCCCGAAACTTCAGAGAATTTATACTCCCTATTAATCATAGTAAATCAATTAAATCAAACTGAAATC
>DFYV01000091.1:0-18141 GCA_002383425.1 Bacteroidales bacterium UBA4073
CTTCCATCAACCATCAACCATCAACTACATTTCCGAACAACGAACAACGAACAACGAACAACCCTCATTAAATTTTCATAAATTGCATGAAATTTGACAATGGAAAATAAATATCAATTCATGAAACATCGACTTTTTATCTTGATGGTAGTCAGCATAGTATATGTTCCCTGTACTGGGTATTCGCAGGACATAACCATAGGGCAGGTTGCCCCCGATATTACCGGGATTAGTCCAAATGGTGAGGAGTTCAAACTATCGTCGTTAAGGGGAAAGCTGGTGCTTATCGATTTTTGGGCATCGTGGTGTTCACCTTGCAGAAAGGAAAACCCCGTACTCACACAGGTGTATAAAAAATACCAAAATGCCTGTTTTACTAACGGTCATGGCTTTGAGATATTCAGTGTTTCGCTTGACCTAAAGCGCGATAACTGGGTAAATGCCATAGCTGACGATAAGCTGTTGTGGCCCTACCATGTTAGCGATCTTAAAGGATGGCGTAGCAGTGCTGCCAGGCTTTACGGTATCACCTCAATCCCCATGAACTTTCTGGTTGATAGCTCGGGAGTTGTAATTTCAAAAAATCTGAGAGGTTCTGAGCTTGACGACACCTTGCGAAAGTACAGGAAATGGAAGTTTTTCAGTAGTAGCGATTGTGTAAATTAATAATTCCGATTAAAGGGTATGCGGACTAAGCGAGCAGTTGTTAAGTCGATAAAGTATCTGGGATTAACAGTAGTTTTCCTTCTACTGTTTGTTTTTGCCATTGTTGGGGTTATAAAGGTTTTTGAGGGAAGTATCATTCATCGTGCCGTAAGCGAAGTAGAGGCAAATCTTAAAGCTCCCATATCGTATGGTGAGGTATCGATTGTTCCTTTCCGCGATTTCCCAAACCTTACGGTTCGTATATCCGATTTTAAGTTAGGGCAGCAAGCCGATTCGGTTCGCATTTTTGGCATTAGAGCTTTACCCGATACGCTGGTAGGATTTAAAAACGTTTTCGTATCGGTAAGGGCTTACCCCTTGCTTCATAACAAGGTAGAAATCAACGGTGTGGAGCTTAATGGCTTTAGGGTAAACTACCTGGTTGATTCAACCGGTAAATCGAATTTCGATTTTCTGATACCTTCCGATACCGTTCAAACCCCAACCGATTCCACCACTCAAATCATGCTAAATATTCTTTTAAAGAATCTTACCCTCAGCGATATTCAATTAACCTATTCCGATCATAAAATAAATGCTGCTGCTGAGATTAGTATTCCACAATTACACCTTGAAGGAAAAATTTCAGGCGATAGCATTTGGGGTAAAAGCAAGGGCGATATCGTTTTGAGTAACCCCCGATATGCCGATTTCCCGTTAGAAAAAGTTAAGGAGATGAATTTTTCTTACGCTATTAGCTATGATAATGGCAATATTTTGATTGAAAATGCAACTCTCGGAATGAATGGAATTGAGCTTAGGGCAAGCGGAAATGTAACCCTTTCCGATTCAATTTGGATGGATATCGGATTGGTTTTGCCTAAAGTCAACCTTGCTGATCTGTACGAGTTTATCCCCTCGAATTTGGTTAAGGAGTATGGTCTTTCGAGGATTGGGGGAACCCTGCTGCTAAACTCCACCATTAGGGGATATCTATACGACAGCCTTATGCTTCCCAGTGTATTTGTAAACTTTGCCTTAAAAAATGGAAAGCTTGAAACCATACAATACCCTGAAATTGAAAAACTTAACGCTGAAGGGAATATTTCGGTTCCTAATCCAAACCATCTGGCCACCACAACGGTTAAAATTCGAAAATTCAATTTAGTAACCGGTAATAGCTGGGCTAATTTGATGTTAACCCTGAAAAACCCCGATAAACCCCTATATAACATTCAAGGTGATATGCACCTAACCCTCGATGAATTTGCGGGGCTATTACCCGATAGCACCCTCTCGGAACTTTCGGGTGTGGTTGACGCAAAATTCTATACTAAAGGTAAACTCCCTGAGTATCTGGATGTAAACAGCTACGATTACTTCATGGATAATACAGGTTTCACCTTAAATCTTAACAGTATTGCCGCCAGGGTCGATTCAGCAAATTACCTCACAGGTTTCAATGCCACTATCGATTTCAGCCCGGGTAAAAAGCTAACGGTAACCAATCTATCGTTGCAGCTGCCTGCCTACAATATCAATTTAAAGGATGGATTCCTTAAGGTAAATGTTCTGGGGCAGGTATCGGAACCCGATAAAATTGATGTACGGGTCGATACCATTCATCTGACATTGGGCAATAGCAGCTTTAGCAGTAAGCTGAAGTTTAAGAATATGAAAAATCCTGTGTTTAAGGCCGATAGCCGTGTGCATATCGATTTAGATGAAGTAAGTCCATTTATCCCCGATACCCTTGTTAGCCTGGTAACCGGAAAGGTTGACATGGGCTTTAGTACCTGGGGCATCATTAACATCGATTCAATAACTAAGCAGGTAATGCCAATTGTGTTCGAAAACACCAGCTTACAGGCACAGGTATCGGATTTTGGATTTTCGTTGCCAAACGATTCCCTCATAGGTGTCGATAGATTATCGTTTCGGCTGACCATGGCTAACGACACTATTCGTTTATCCAATATGATTGGGAATTACAAGAACATTGATTTTGGTTCTGACTCAACTTCAATATGGAATGTTTACAAGGCTTTCATCTTAGGCCAAAAGGATAAAAAGTTGATTGTGAACACATCGCTTTGGGCAAACCTTATAGATTACGATACTTTTCTGCCTTTTATGGTTCCAGATTCTACGGCAGTCCCCGATACGGCAGCATCAACAATGCCACCTTACATAGTCAGGGGCATTGTTAAGGTCGAAAAGGTAAAGTATGGTAAAAATATAATTGAAGATATTTCTACAAAATTCAGGGTTGACGATAGCTTGTATGTGCTCGACGATTTGCGTATGAAAGCTTTTGGTGGCACTTTGGTTACCTCGTTGGTTTACGATATGCGCAAGTATCCCATGACGGTTATAGAGTTTAAGAACGAGACGAACAGGGTAAATATCAGGCAGCTTCTACTCCAAAATAACGATTTTGAACAGAATTACATCACCCATAAAAATATCGATGGTTTAGTTACCGGTACCGTTTTTGGCAGAATAGTAATGCAGGACACAAACCTACTATACGATAAGCTAAACCTGCTTGGTAACCTTAAGCTTGAAAATGGTGGCATTTATAGCTTTGAGCCCGCCATGGAATTATCGAGATTTACTAACCTCAACGAGCTGGATAACATTATTTTCAATACCCTGGAAACCAGCGTATTTATATACAATAATCAGATTTATTTTCCAAAAACCAATGTTGTAAGCACCGCCATGGACATGTCGGTGTACGGCATGCAGAGCTTTGGCGATGATTACGAGTATCACTTTGTGGTTTATCCGGGCGACGTAATGCTTGGTAAATCGAAAAAGCTGCTAAAGAAACAGGGCTTAAAGGATGATGGCTTTGAAGGAGCAAATAAGGCTGAGCGCTCAGGACTTTACCTTGTGGCACTCGAAAGGAATAAGGAATCGAAGTATGGGTTTGATACCAAGGATTTGCAGGCTAACATGAAAGCTACCATACGCGTTCAGGAACGTGGGTTAAATCTGGTTTTCCACCCACATGTGATGAACTTTAGCACTGAAATTGACAGGAAGGAACCCAAACGGAAAGCCAAAGACAATGAGCACGATGGCAAAGAGGTTAAAGCCAGCTGAGTGGATTGCATTGGCCATTTCGCTAATACTAATCGTTTTGATTGCCGTTAAAGCATGGGAGCTATACCAAAATCGGAACGGGAAGCTAAGTGAGCCTATTACAGCTAATCCTTTAGATATTACATTTGGCAGCGATACGGCGCAATTAAGCGTTTATGCCTATGTTAGCTACCATTGCGGTTACTGTAGGCTTTTTTTTACCGATGTGTATCCTGAGCTGGAGAAAGATTTTATTAGCACCGGTAAGGTCAGGCTGGTTGTAAAGCTTGTAGAGCACTCCGGCAATCCCGACAGGCATAATGAGGTAAGAACAGCGGTTTGTATAAACCGCTACGGGTATTACGGAAAACTGCACGAGCTGCTTGTAACCAATAGCAGCGTGATTTATACCGATGAATTCCGCGAAATGGTTAACCATTTTATCGATAGCGATCCTTTGGTTGCGGAGTGTATTTTAGGTAATGAATCAAGCGATTATATTTTGCAAATCCGAAATGAATTTGATAAATTTGGTTTTACCGGAACGCCAACCTTTGTTATTGGTGGCAAGGTGTTCAGGGGCTTCATACCTTACGAGCAGTTTAAAATGATATTAGTTAACCACTTAAACCAATAAGCCATGCGTAAAAAGTTACTGATTGTTCCGTTTGCACTTGTTGCAATACTTGCATTACTAACTTGGGGATGCGAAAAGGAAAGTGATGAGGATGTGTGTTCTCTGTTTGATCCATCAAAACCTGAGGTAGAGCTGGTTTGTGAAATAGCCAACGTATGTTGTCCTACCGATGGTGGTGCCTGCTACTACGTGGTTGGCGATAGCAATTACTACTGTGATAAATCGAAAGCAACCCCAGATGATCCCGATGGATGTAACGAAGCTGAGAATCAGGCCATTGTAGCGCTTTGTCCAACGGCAACTGACAAGCAGCTATTGGCTGTAAAGGTTGAGCTAAATGAGCTAACAAAAAAGCTATTGCAGGAAGCAAGGACATACTCGGTTTGCCATTAAGGTGCACCATGGTGTTCTGAAGTATATTAAAATGAGTATGCTCCGAAAACCACGATAGCACGAAGGCACGAAGGCACGAAAGAACGATGGCACGATAGCACGAAGGCACGAAGGCACGAAAGAACGATGGCACGAAGGCACGAAGGCACGAAGGCACGAAAGAACGAAAGAACGATGGCACGATAGCACGATAGCACGATAGCACGAAGGCACGAAGGCACGAAGGCACGAAGGCACGAAGGCACGAAAGAACGATGGCACGATAGCACGATAGCACGAAGGCACGAAGGCACGAAGGCACGAAAGCACGAAAGCACGAAGGCACGAAGGCACGAAAGAACGAAAGAACGANNAGAACGATAGCACGATAGCACGAAGGCACGACAAAACGAAATGGGAGAAATAAGAATGAGTCCGGTATAAAAAGCATGTTTTATTTTAGCAAAACAAGCTATGTTTTTAATTGTCAGCATTTTAAAAACATTGTAAAATTTGTTTTAACCTTATGAACTTTATGAACTTTATAAACTTTATAAACTTTATAGACTGAACTCATGCAATGAAAGAAACTTTTCGGAGGGGATTCAGGTATGCTTGTTAAAACTTTTGGTAGCGCAGTTCATGGTATAAAGGCAACCACCATTACCATAGAGGTAAGCGTGGGGCAAGGTGTGAACTTTTTCCTTGTTGGGTTGCCCGATAGTGCTGTAAAGGAAAGCCAGCAGCGAGTGATGTCGGCATTTGAAACCAACAGCTATAAGTTTCCAAAGAAACGAATAGTTATCAATATGGCGCCTGCCGATATTCGCAAGGAGGGTTCAGCATACGATTTACCCATAGCCATAGGCATAATGGCTGCCTCGGAGCAGGTTAAACCCGATTTGCTTCAGGATTATGTTATCATGGGAGAACTTTCGCTCGATGGTTCCATTCAACCCATAAAAGGGGTTCTACCTATTGCCATTCAGGCCAGAGAGGAGGGTTTCAAGGGTTTTATTGTACCCATACAGAACGCCCGTGAAGCAGCAGTGGTAAACAACATTGATGTTTACGGGGTTGAGAATATAAAACAGGTAGTTGATTTTTTTAATGGTGAAAGTGAGCTGAAGCCCACCGTAGTGAACACGCGCGAGGAGTTCTTTGCCCATGCCAACAACTACGATGTAGATTTTTCCGATGTCAAAGGGCAGGAGAATGTAAAGCGAGCGCTTGAGGTAGCGGTTGCTGGTGGGCATAACATAATAATGGTAGGCCCTCCCGGGGCAGGTAAAACCATGTTGGCCAAGCGAATCCCCACAATAATTCCTCCCTTAACCTTGCGCGAAGCGCTTGAAACCACAAAGATACACTCTGTTGCCGGAAAAATTGACCGGAATACCTCGCTTATGACCCGGAGGCCATTCCGAAGTCCGCATCATACCATTTCGGATATTGCCCTGGTTGGGGGTGGGCAATTCCCGCAACCTGGCGAGATTTCGCTTGCCCACAATGGTGTACTTTTCCTTGATGAGCTGCCCGAATTTAAAAGGGCTGTGCTTGAAGTTATGCGACAGCCCCTTGAGGACAGGGTAATAACCATATCGCGGGCTAAGTTTACGGTTGAATATCCGGCCAGCTTCATGCTGGTTGCCTCAATGAACCCATGCCCTTGCGGTTACTATAATCACCCCGAAAAACAGTGCGTTTGCACTCCAGGGGCAATTCAAAAGTATTTGAACAGGATATCGGGACCAATGCTTGACCGCATAGATATTCACGTTGAGGTGATACCTGTTCCATTCGAAAAGCTTTCATCGGCACCGCCAACCGAAAGTAGCGCACAGATCAGGGAAAGGGTGATAAAAGCCCGTCAGATACAGGAAGAGCGCTTTGTCCCATGGTCCGATGTACACTGCAATGCCCAAATGACATCCAAGCTAATAAGGCAGTTCTGTGTGCTCGATGAGGCTGGTACGTCCTTACTGAAAACAGCCATGCAACGGCTGAACCTGTCGGCAAGGGCTTACGATAGAATTCTTAAGGTTTCCCGTACCATTGCCGATTTAGAGGGTTCTCCAAAAATACTGCCCCAGCATCTGGCAGAGGCAATACAATACCGCAGCCTTGATAGGGAATACTGGGCAGGTTAAGAGGAATAGCTATTCAAACATTCCCCTCATCCTTTCAAAAAATGAACTACTCTCGTAGGGGTTTGGAGTAAAGCTGTGCGATTTTGCCAATTTTTCAAAAATAGCTCTTTCCTCGCGGGTTAGGTTTTTGGGGATGTAAACGTTAATAACTACTAATAAATCGCCATGCTGATACCCGTTAACCTCGGGCAACCCTTTCCCTCGTAAGCGCAAGATTTTACCGGGTTGAGTACCTGGTTCAATTTTAATTTTCACCTTACCATCCACAGTTGGAATTTCGGCTGAAGCTCCAAGTATTGCGTCGGGGATGCTAACGTTCAGGTTATAGACAAGGTCGTTACCATCACGAACAAGGTTTGGGTGTTTCTCTTCCTCAATTACCACCAGCAAATCGCCCGGTACACCACCCCGGCGGGCGGCATTACCCTTTCCCTGGAGGTTAAGCTGCATCCCCTCAGCAACTCCAGCGGGTATTTTAACCGTAATTATTTCATCCTCACGTACCACTCCCTCGCCATTACATGCCGTACACTTATTGGTAATCACCTTCCCTTCACCGTTACAGGTGGGACATGGTGAGGTGGTTTGCATTTGTCCGAGCAAAGTATTAGTTACCCGCCTTACATAACCAGTTCCACGGCAGGTCGGACACGTGCTATATGACGAACCCCCTGCCGCACCTGTCCCTCCACACGATTTACACGATACGTACTTGTTTACCTTGATTTTTTTTTCTACCCCATTAGCTATTTCATTCAGCGTCAGTTTCACTTTAACACGTAAATCTTTACCATGATTAACATTTCGGGAAGAACGTCCATTGCTGAAACCTCCGAATCCGCCAAAACTGCCAAAATGACCGCCAAATATATCGCCAAACTGGGCAAAGATATCCTCTATTGTCCAGTCGTGTGAGAATCCTCCTCCACCAGCAGCACTACTACCAACGCCAGCATGCCCAAACTGGTCGTAACGGGCGCGTTTATTATCGTCGCTAAGAACCTCATAGGCTTCGGCAGCTTCCTTAAATTTTTCCTCGGCACCCTTATCACCCGGGTTCTTATCGGGATGGTATTTTAAGGCCATCTGGCGGTATGCCTTCTTAATCTCTTCCTTAGAGGCATTGCGTGATACGCCAAGTATTTCGTAGAAATCGCGTTTGGTAGTCATACCCTATAGTTTTACTCTCCAACAACAACCTTTGAGAAACGCATCACCTTATCGTGAAGCAAGTACCCCTTTTGTATTACCTCCACAATTTTCCCTTTTTGATCCTCATCCTGAACGGGAATTTTAGTAATGGCCTCGTGTAAATCGGTGTCAAGGTCTTTGCCAATGGCATCAATCTCTTTCACGCCCTTTGATTTGAGAAAATCGTTGAACTTGTTAGCTATTAAACTAATACCTTCCTTTACTGCATTTAGATCATTAGCCGTATCAATGACTTTTAGTGCCCTGTCAAAATCATCAATAACCGGAAGAATATCCTTAAGTACCTCCTCCGAGGCATACTTGAGTATATCGGTTTTTTCCTTTAGGGTTCGTTTCCGGTAGTTATCAAACTCAGCGGTAAGGCGTAGGTACTTATCTTTCATCTCTTCAAGTTGTGCAGTCAGCTCCGCAAGTTTATCTTCCTGTTGAACCTCCACATCGCTAACCTGTTGGTTAACTTGTTCATCTTTTACCTCAACATCGGGTTTATTCTCCTCGGTAATAGGATTTTGGTGGTTTTCCATCTTCTGTTCAAGTTCCTCCTTCTTTTGTTTCTTACTCATATATATGTTGATTTTTATTATTTCGCACTAATTCTTATCCTTACTGTCAAAATCTATTCCAACCACGTTTATCAGTCAAAATGACATGTAAAATACTTATGTAGTAGCGAGTAGTGGGTAGCGAGAAGCGAGTAGTGGGTAGTGGGTAGNNGTAGTGGGTAGCGAAGTAAGTCAAAGAAAGATATTAATTGGATAGCAATAAAAAAACTCGCTACTATCTACTATATACTCGCTACTATGTTTCTTTTTTTGCATTTTGCATTGAACCATTGCGTTTAACAAACATTTACTCATCCCGTAGCTTAATATCCTTCACCCTAAGCTGTAGGGATATGGTATCCTTAAAATTGTTTTCGTGCAGGCTAAAGCAAACATCAAAGGATTGTCCGTAATGAATGGGCTTGTAAAATTCAGCCATCTGAAATGCTATGGCGTCGAACTTTTGGGTATTTCCTTCCTGAATAAGTGTAAGCTTTAGGTGTTCTTTCTCAGAGCCTACCAAACGGCTAAAGCCGCTATCGTGAACATTCTCGGCAATAAATACTGGCGACATGTTGCCCGGGCCAAAGGGCTGGAACTGCTTAAGCAGGTTGAAAAATTTTTCGGTAATGTTCTCAAACCTGATACTGGCATCGATGTCGATTTGAGGCGAGAGCATTTCGGGTATAATGGTTTTGCTTACATGTTCCTCGAACCGCCGCTTAAACTCTTCTACCTTATCCACTTTCATGGTAAGGCCAGCGGCGTACATGTGCCCACCGAAGTTCTCAAGCAAGTCGGAGCACGCCTCAATGGCCTGATACAGGTCGTAACCCTGAACGGACCTAGCCGAACCGGTTGCCAAATCGCCCGATTGGGTCAATATTACCGTAGGGCGATAGTAGGTTTCTATTAAACGCGAAGCAACAATTCCAACCACGCCCTTATGCCACGATGGGTTGAATAGCACAGTTGAATAGCTATGTTGTAATCTATTGTCCTGGGCTATCATTCTTAATGCTTCGTGGGTAATAGTGCGGTCAACATGTTTTCGGTCGTTATTGCACGAATCGATTAAAGCCCCAACCTCAAAAGCTGATATATCGTCGGGAGCACAGAGCAAATCCACGGCGGTTTTACCTGACTCCATACGGCCGGCTGCGTTGATTCTTGGGCCAATCTTGAACACTATGTCATCGATACCAATTTTCTGGTTTTCAATTCCAGCAATACGGATTATCGACTTTAAACCCCGACTTGGGTTTGTATTTAGCTTTTCCAGGCCGTAGAATGCCAAAACTCTATTCTCATCAACAATAGGTACTATATCCGAAGCAATGCTAACAGCAAGCAAGTCGAGATGCTGGTACAGCTCTTGTTCTGAGATACCTGTTTTTTTGCAGTAACCCTGCAGGAGTTTGAAACCTACACCACATCCCGAAAGTTCCTTAAAGGGATAGTTGCAATCGGTGCGTTTGGGATCGAGCACGGCTACCGCTTCAGGAATCAGATCACCGGGTAAGTGGTGGTCACAAATAATAAAATCGACATTTCGCTGGGTTGCATACCGTACTTTTTCCACTGACTTGATTCCGCAATCAAGAGCAACAATAAGCGAATAGCCATTCTCAGAAGCAAAATCGATACCCTTAAACGATATTCCGTATCCCTCGTTGTACCTATCGGGGATGTAATAACCAATTTTGTTGTACCTTTTTCTGAAGAAAGAATACATGAGAGCCACGGCGGTGGTGCCATCAACATCGTAATCGCCGTAAAAGAGGATTGATTCTCTCCTACGAATAGCCTGCTCAACACGTTCTACAGCAGCAGCCATATCCTTCATCAGGAATGGATCGTAGAGGTCGGCGAGCGAAGGTCTGAAAAAGCGCTTGGCTTTTTCATAATCATCAATCCCGCGCTGAACCAAAAGCGAGGCAATTATTTCGCTTACATTTATCTGTCTTGACAAGGAGTTTACTAATGCCGGATCGCCCGGATCCTTGAGAACCCATCGTTTTTCCATTTTTGCATGTTTTAGTTGTTAAACAATACCTATACGGTTGCATGCAAAATGAAACCGATGAGTAAAATGGTTAAGAAGTCTTTCCTTAACCTCTTCGATATCAACAGGATGGTTTAGCTCCTCTTGCATGGAAGTAACCCCCTTATCAGTAAACCCGCATGGATTTATGTAACGAAAATAATCCAGATTGGTGTTCACATTAAAAGCTAAACCATGCATGGTAACAAACCTGCTAGCCCTAACACCAATGGCGCATATTTTGCGCTCACGACCTTTAACACCAGGATCGAGCCAAACGCCCGTTGCTCCTTCAAGTCTTTCAGCTATAATGCCATACTCCTGAAGGCAATCAATTACCACCTGCTCCAATAGGTGAATGTACGATTTTAGCGTTAAACCAAATGCCTCCAGGTTAAGTATGGGGTAGGCAACAATTTGTCCGGGGCCATGGTAGGTTATATCGCCCCCACGGTTGATGTGATAGAACGATGCATTAATTCGCTTAAGCATCTCATCGGGAATTAACAGGTTGGCGTTTTCGCCACTCTTACCAAGGGTGTAAACGTGCGGATGTTCGCAAAAAAGCAAGTAATGCAACTTACCGTCGCCACTTAGCTTACGTTTTGTTACCTCGTTAAATAGTTCTTCCTGATAATCCCATGCCTCCTTGTAATCAACCGTTCCAAGATCATAAAACTTTACGTTTTGCATTATATACTGTTTTTCCTATCTGCATAGCAAATACACCTGGTTAAAATAGATTGATAAGCTATAATAACCGCTTAAAGGCTCATATACACGAAATCCCGACCTGTACTGAGCGAAGTCGAAGAAGTTAGAAGTTAGAAGTTAGAATGTTTAGTATTTCTTTAAAACTATCTGCCTTCTAATTTCTACCTTCTGCCTTCTGCTTTCTATCTTCTAATTTCATTTTGCAAAGAACTATTGCGCTTAACCAGGTGTTGGGCCTTATCGGCGTGGTACGACGAACGTACCAGTGGGCCGCTCTCGGCAAAAACAAAACCTTTTTCAAGGGCTATTTGCCTGTACTCATCAAACTCCTGAGGGGTAACATACCTTTGTACTGGCAGATTTGTAGGGCGTGGTTGCAAGTACTGTCCTATGGTTACCATTTTGCATCCCACAGCAATTAAATCATCAAGGGTTTGTATAACTTCGTCGCGGGTTTCACCCAGTCCAAGCATTATTCCCGATTTGGCATTAAACCCGCGTTTGGCTATATGTTCCAGTACTAACAGGCTACGCCTATAACTGGCTTTGGTTCGAACCATTGGGGTAAGGCGTTCAACTGTTTCAAGGTTGTGACCAACAACTAAGGGCTCCGACTCAAGGAATAGGTCGATAAGTTCAGGCCTGCCATCAAAATCGGGGATAAGAACCTCGATGTCTGTATCAGGATTAACCTCACGAATTGCCAAAATCGTTCGGCGCCAGTGATCTGCACCATGGTCGGGCAAATCGTCACGATCGACCGAAGTAATTACACAGTAGCTAAGCCCCATCAGCTTGATAGAGCGAGCAACCTTCAGAGGTTCGTTAGGATCGGGCGGAAGGGGTCTGCCCGTAGTAACTGCGCAAAACTTACAGGAGCGGGTGCAAATATCACCCAAAATCATAAAGGTTGCCACACCATTCCCCCAGCACTCAGCAATATTAGGACACATCCCACTGCTGCATATTGTATGAAGGCCATGCTGCTTAACAATGGAATTTAACTGGGCATATCCCTCTCCACCGGGCAATTTTATCTTGAGCCATTCTGGCTTTCTGTTATTTTCCATCTCAAAAATTTTTACAAAATAACTAAAAAAAATGCTCTTTTACGATTATTTTCAGGAATATATTTCGAGGAAGTTGAATGGTTCGAAACCCATAACCGCTAAGGGTTAAATCATAACAGACTTTGCTAACCGCCAGATAACAATGGAAACGTTTGGATGTTAAATTTTAAAAATATTTGTATATGAATTACAGCAACTAATCAGTAACCATTCAGTTGCATACAACTTATAACGCCTATAACCGCTAAGACGCTGAGAAATAAAAAAATTTAGATGAATACAATTGATTCTTGTAAACAACCAATAATAGTAAAATGGCAGCTATAAACCATTAAACATTTAGAAATTGCCCTAACAATATAGATTTTAAAATTTTCATCACTTACTCTACCCCTTCGCCAGAGTGAAGGGAAAAGCTATCCTCGTTATTGATATTCTGGTAGTTAATTAAACCAATAGCGGTAAGGTTAACCAGTATCTGCTCAGCCTCAACCATCGAAATAAATCCCAACCGACTGAACTGCTCAACGGTGATCGATTCATTCTCTTTTAGGTAATTAATGAGGGCATTTTCAGCCTGTGAAAGTTGAATATTGAGGGGTTTACGATTCCTTTCCGCTTTCCATACTTTGAGTAGAACTGGTGATGCAACCACATTTTCATCGTTTACCCTAACGTAGGCCCTATAATTGCCCGATTTATCGGGAGCTTTGTGGGGCTTATGCCTCGATGGTTTAACCTTAACCTCCAGAATGGTTTTGCCGTTTACCTCCCACTTTACCACCTCGAATGGCACTTTGGGCTTAGAGTAAAGCTGCGATGCAGCCTCAACCATGTAGTACTCCTCATCGGTATTTATTCCTATGAAATTGCCGTTATCCTTCACCCCAATAAGTAAAGTTCCTCCTACGGTATTGGCAAATGCTACTAACGAACGCGCAATTTTGCGTGAATCGGTTATGGAATGCTTAAAATCGAGCGTAAGCCCCTCGCCCTTCGAAATCAAGTTTGATAAGTAACGGCTCACAACAGCAGCATATTTGTTTACAGGTATGCAAAGGTAATTACTTTTTTTCACCCCACCGGTAGTGCGAAATGTTGAAACCTAACAATTCAACAACTCTATCGACCACTGTATCAATCAGGTCCTCTATTGTTGACGGGAAACTGTAAAATGAAGGACTAGCCGGCAACACAATTCCACCTGCCTGTGCCACCAAGGTCATGTTTTGCAGGTGTATCAGGTTATACGGTAATTCCCGGGGGACAAGCACTAACCTTCGGCGTTCTTTTAGCATAACATCGGCAGTTCGGGCTATCAAATCGTTGCTCACACCCGAAGCAATTCTTCCTATAGTTCCCATGGTGCATGGTACTATAACCATGGAGTTGTAGCCAGCAGAGCCCGATGCCATGGGTGCAAATAAATTATTGTTATCGTAAATTTTTACCTGTGGACTAAAAACAATATCACGTTTTAACTCGTACTTCCAAACCTTTTTCCCATTATCGGTAAACACCAACGCCAGCTCTTCAATAACATCCGATAAGGCCATAAGCTTTTCAATAACCCTGGCAGCGTAAATAACCCCACTGGCACCCGTAACGGCAACAATTACTTTTTGCATGCTTCAAATGTATTAATGAATCATTTCTATAAACAATTATGGCAGTAAATGTTTAAAAATAATGAAAAACGCTACCCTGTTTTACTAAAATTATTTTAGTGGTTAAATATAGTTATAAATGTGGTTGAAATATTGTTTAAATTGATACTGCTGCTCTATTTATTTGCAGTACAAGAGCATACTTTCCACCTGAGGGAAAAGAACAGCTTAACTTATAAATATCCTTTACCAACTCTTTTGAAAGCTGATAAATTCCCATCTTCTGAAAACTAAAATACAACATATAAACTATATTTTAACTATATTTTAACTATATTTTTAACTACATATAAACAAATTGCAACTTTTCATTAATTCGTGGTAGAACCGAAAAATAAAGAATATAATTATTTGTATATTGGTATGAAATAATAGAAAGCGATGAACACAATATTAAGAATTACAATAGGTTCAGCACTAATACTGTTGCAGAGCCATATTAGCCTGGCTCAGGATGGATATCCGTTTGTTACACATTTTGAGTATTCATCCAGGATGGTAGGTCAAAATATTGATTTTGCTCAAGATAAGAACGGGCTGGTTTATGTCCTAAATCTTAATGGTTTATTTAGTTTTGATGGAAGTAGCTGGACATATTTGCCTACTCCTGGAAAGGCTCACGCTGTAGAAAAAATTGGTGATGTTTATGTAGCAGGGGAGAACTTTATTGGTTACTATGAAGAAAATCTTAAGGGAAATTCAGTTTTTACTCTTGTTGATGGAACTGGTAATGATGTTTTCTACCGATTATGTGAGAGCGGTAGAGGTGTAACGTTTGCATTGGGAATTAAAGGAATATACCGCATAAGCAGAGCAGAACCTCGAAAGGCAAGCCTTTACTATGCTGAAAGCGACTCAAGCATGCTTTTTACCGATATTTTCAGCATTGGCGATTTAGTTTTTGGAGTAAAGAATAATCAATTTTTATTTCAAATATTAAGTCAAAACGCCAGAGAATACTCAACCCCGCTATCAGGCGATGAGTATTTCAGCTTTTCACTTACGCATGCAGGTAAGCAGCTACTGGTAACCAACCGGAATAGACTATTTTGGTTTGATGGCAATCGGTTTATCCCATTCAAGGTTGACGATAAGCAATTACCGAAGGAAAATCGAATAACCGATGGCGTTTCGGTAAATGATAATACCCTTGCCTTTTCAACACTTTTTGGAGGAGTGGTGCTGGTTAATCCAAATACAGGTTTGGTTAAGCAAGTAATTGATGTTGATAGCGGATTACCCGACAATGAGGTATCGTTAGTTTCGGCTGACGATGAAAAGGGTTTATGGATTTTTCATGAATTGGGAGCTTCGCGGTTTGATTTCGACATACCTGTCAAATCGTTCGATCGTTACCCCGGCCTTAACGGTAATATACTCTCAGTATGCCGATTTGGCCAGCTGTACGTTGGAACCAGTAATGGCCTTTACAGGTTAGACGTAAGTAAGACATATAAAACTGTGACAGTTGAGAGAGAATTACCCGTTGAACCAGTAGCGCAAGCTAAAGATTTACAAACCAGCCGCCCCAAAAAGCGCAGCTTACTCGATAGGATATTGGGACGATCAGAGGAAACCCCAGCTGAAATCAACCCGAAAAAAACTTCGGTATCAAAACCCGAAAAAAGGATTGAGGTACGGAAAATAACCCGACAGGTTTTTACGGGATATGCATACCAACGGGTAGATGGAGTAAGCGGAAGAGTAAATCAGCTAATAGTTAACTCAAATTGCCTGTTTGCTTCATCTAATCGTGGTTTGTACTGTATAAAAGATAGTAAAGTACAAACAATTATCTCTGGTAAGCCAATTCACTATATTTCAGTATTTAACGATGATTTCCTATTGGTTGGTTCAGGCTCTCAGCTTTACCGTGTATCAGAGAACAATGGAGAATTTGAGGTATCCAGCATTGTCTCAGTTCCAAAAGGAAAAATTAATTCTGCCTTGCATTTCGAAAAGTGGCTTTTTGTTTCAACCGATGATAAAGTTTTCAGGTATGAACTAAATAATCCTCAAAAAACGCCATATGAGTTAAATGTACCGGAAGGTTTGGTTTTACCGTCACTCTGTATGGCTAAGGGCAAACCCTATGTAGTTACTATTAATGCTATCTATCAAATAAACAACCAATTCGATTCGCTGGTAAAGCAAAGTTGGGGTAATACTGAGCTTAAATTAATGTATGCAGGGGCAAAAGATTTTTATCTTAAACAGGGAAGCACATGGTTAAATTTTACGGAAAGCGACACTACCAATTCCATTATTCCGAGTTTAGGACTGCTGGATAAAGTTAGCTATGTAAGCAGGGAATCAAACCGAACCCTTTGGGCTGTAACAGGCTATCGACAGATATACCGTATTGATGCTCCAACCGACAGCAGGGAAAAAACGTTTGCAATTAAAATAATACAGGTATCAAGGAAAAATGGAGAAATTCTTAATACACGGTTTTCAAGTATTCCCGAGCGAAAGAGTGCCATTAGTATCACATTGCAAGCCCCTTTTTATCTTAAAAACGAAGGCGTAGAGTATCAGTATTTCGTTAAGGGAAGCATGGACGCTTGGTCCGATTGGCAATCATCACCCATCATTGAATTTCCATTTTTTGCTGCGGGCAATCACGAAATTCAGCTAAGAGCCCGTAATGCACAGGGAATAGTTAGCCAGAATGTTGCTTATAATATCTACTCTAAACCAATATTTTACAAAACATTCTGGTTCTATTCTCTACTGGCAGCATTTATCTTTATAATGATATTGCTTTACATAAAGCAAAGAGAGCGTAAGTTAATTAAAGAAAATCGTGAACTCGAAAAAAAGGTAAGGGAACGAACCAAAACAATTCAGGAGCAAAAGGAAGAGATTGAGGCGCAGCGCGACCAACTTCAAATAAGAAACGAGGAAATACTCCAACAGAAAGAGGAAATCGAGGCACAGCGCGATGAAATTATGGAGCAACGCGATAAAATTATAACCCAGAACCAGGAAATAATTAAAAGCATATCGTATGCTCTCCGAATTCAAAGGGCAGTGATGCCTACCCACGATAAAGTATCTACAATCCTAAATGAATTTTTTATATTTCTTAAACCACGTGATATTGTTAGTGGCGACTTTTACTGGATTGCCCAAAGAGACCATAAAGTTGTACTTGCAGTTGCCGATTGCACAGGGCACGGGGTGCCCGGTGCTTTTATGAGTCTGCTGGGAATAACATTACTCGATGAAATTGTTAACCGTGTTGGCAACATCCAACCCGATATCATTCTCGGGCATTTGAGGGAATACATTAAGAGGGCTCTTTCGCAAGAGGGGAAGGAGCATGAAACCAAGGACGGCATGGACATCGCCTTAGCCGTAATTGATACCGCTACTATGCAACTGCAATTTGCCGGGGCCTATAATCCCATTTACATTATCCGAAAAGGTGAACTTACGGAACTTAAGGGTGATAAAATGCCCGTAGGCATTCACCTTTCCGAACGCAAGGATTTTACTCTGCATAACTTTCAGCTTAGTAAGGGCGACTGCTTATACATGTTTTCCGATGGCTATGTCGATCAGTTTGGAGGTGATAACAACCGAAAGTTTATGGCCAAAAACTTTCGTGAACTTCTTGCTAGAACTTCACCACTACCCATGGCGAATCAGTACAAAGAGCTGGAAGATACCCTTGACCGCTGGATGGGAGGAACATACGAACAAACCGACGACATTTTAGTGTTTGGGTTAAGGGTGTAACGAATAGAACCATTAATAAACCCAGTCAAAAAAAGTTTAAAGGAATAAGGCGTAAGGTAAATTTATAAATATTTGAAATTCAGAAATCCTGACCTAATAGCAAAATAAAATGTCGCAAGTTTACATATAATTAGAAATGACGAATTACGAATTAGAGTTCATAAAGTTAAAAGGAAAAAGAGAAAAATAAAAGGCATTGATAAACTCTATATTCTAAATTCAAAACAATATGATTTATTATAAAAGACAGGATA
>DFYV01000091.1:18236-19554 GCA_002383425.1 Bacteroidales bacterium UBA4073
CATGGGTCAGGAGTTCTGAAATTCAATGCATCGCATTTTTTGTTTAACCAAAGAGAACCTCAGAAGGCATAAATAAATATTTGTTATTGAAAATCAATACTCTGTGGCTCTGGGTTAAAAATTTCAGTTTTTATATTCTCCAGAATAGGCTCATTTTTAAAATAAATTAGAGATGACATCGCTTTAAACGATGTCATCTCTAATTAATACTTAAATTATTCTATTACTATTTTCTTATTAATAATTCCCTTTTCAGTTATCAATTGCAGGGTATAAATACCGGTTTCATTATTACCTACATTAATTGATTTTTTATAAGGGCCAACAAATCTATTTAGTTTTTCTTGATAAATTACCTGCCCAATAATATTAATCATTCTTAACTCCAAATCATTTGGCTTGGTAACTTCCATTTCTATTATAAATTCGCCAGTATTGGGGTTGGGATATATTTCAAATGATTTTAAAAAATCAATATCATCAATTCCACTTGGATTTGATACAGTAATGTAATCATTTTTAGTTTCAGAATCACTTCCTCCTGTATTAGAAGCAGTTAATGTAACCGTATAAGTGCCAGCAGAATTATATATATAACTTGGATTTTGTTGTGTTGAAGTACCACCGTCTCCAAAATTCCAACTCCAACTTGTAGGTGTATTCGTGGATAGGTCGTAAAATTGGACGGTTAAAGGTGCATTACCTGATGTTGGATTTCCGGAAAAATCTGCTACCGGAGGTGGTGTTGATACAGTAATGTAACTATTTTTAGTTTCAGAATCGCTTCCTCCTGCATTAGAAGCATTTAATGTAACCGTGTAAGTGCCGGCAGAATTATATGTATAACTTGGATTTTGTTGTGTTGAAGTACCACCGTCTCCAAAATTCCAACTCCAACTTGTAGGTGTATTCGTGGATTGGTCGTAAAATTGGACGGTTAAAGGTGCATTACCTGATGTTGGATTTCCGGAAAAATCTGCTACCGGAGGTGGTGTTGATACAGTAATGTAATCATTTTTAGTTTCAGAATCACTTCCTCCTGTATTAGAAGCAGTTAATGTAACCGTATAAGTGCTGGCAGAATTATATGTATGACTTGGATTTTGCTGTGTTGAAGTACCACCGTCTCCAAAATCCCAACTCCAACTTGTAGGTGTATTCTTGGATTGGTCATAAAATTGAACGGTTAAAGGTGCATTACCTGATGTAGGATTTCCTGAAAATTCTGCTACCGGAGGGTAAGTTGAACTGCTTGTATAACTGGCGCTCCAACCCGGAGCAGTAACACTATAGTCAGAAGTAAAATGCACAAGCATAT
>DFYV01000138.1 GCA_002383425.1 Bacteroidales bacterium UBA4073
TCAACCATCAACCATCAACTATTATCAACTTGTCAAAGGGTAAGGGAATTAATAATTAGCTAATGGCTATTCGATGTTATTAAGAATAAAGTCGCGTTGCGCTTTTAGGATGTTGATAGTATGCAACAATAGGTTCTTGATCTCGTTGAGTAAGCCTAAGTATAGCACGCTATTACGGGTGCCTGTTTCTCCTTGCTTGATGCGTTTTACCTGTTTCTTCCTGATCTTGTTCAAATCTTCCAGAATATCTTGCTGTTTATTGATGGCTTCGGGAACTCCGGTGTAATCGTTTTGTTTGATCATCATAAGGATATCGTCGAAGAGGTCCGACAGCTTATTGCTCAATTCATTCAGTTCCGCCTGCTGCTCTCGTGTGAGCCCCCGATGTTGGTTTTCAATATGTTGCAAGCTGGGGCGCGATACAAATTCAAGCGAGTGGGCAAGCTCCCTAAGGTAATCGATGACCTGAACGTAGTAATGTCCTGTTTCAATTGAATTGGCTTCGAGCTGCTTGAGAACCGAAAAAACGTTGTACTTTAATTTTTTGGCTTCCATGTTGAGGGCTTCCACCTCATTGTTCACCTCCTTGAGCATACGCCTGTTTTCAGTGGTTAAACCATCGATTGTGCGGTTATAAACCCTGATGGATTGCTTAAGGTATTTTCGAATTTCATTGGTGCATCGGTTCACAATGCTGGTATCATCAATGGCTTCTTCTTCAATCTTTTGTTGCATTTTCTTTTTATGCAGTAGATGCGAATGAATAAGTAACCCTACTGCAATTACAACCAGTATGATTAATGCGGGAGCTTTTCCATAGTAGAGGGCAGCAGCCATACCAAAGCTTAGCGTAAATGTTATGAATGCAGTAAAAAACCACCCTGCTATAACTGTAATAACCCCTGTAATGCGGTAAACGGCGCTTTCACGCCCCCATGCTTTATCGCTGAGCGAAGTTCCCATGGCTACCATAAAGGTAACATAGGTGGTTGAAAGGGGAAGTTTTAGAGATGTTGCTGAGCTGATGAGAATACTTGCCGTTACCAGGTTAACCGATGCTCTAACTAAATCGAATGCTGGAGCTTCCTTTGGATTGGAGTATCGGGGTGAAGCGCTGGTATCAAACTGTTTTGCCACAAATTTTCGGACAAAACCAGGTGTAAACCTATCGATTCGTTCAGCGAATCGGCGGGTCATACGCACAATTACTCTTGAGAATTGTGTGCTACCAAATCGTTCTATACCACTTTCCTGGCGTCCAAGGCCAACTTCGGTGTCGGTAACGGTTCTTGCCTTACGAGATGTCCATAGGGTGATAACCATTATTAATCCTGCTATAAATAGGTAGATGAAATTGGTACTTACGTCACCAGCCAGCTCGGTCATTCTGAGAGATTCTGGGGCAATACCTGGGTTTGCGGCGTAAATCTGGTATGATTTTAGACCAGCCATCGGTACGCCGATAAAATTCACAAGGTCGTTTCCGGCAAAGGAAAGGGCAAGGGCAAAAGTCCCCATTAACACTATAAATCGCAAAATATTAAGCTTAAAAAGGCTTACCAGCAGCTGAAAAATCAATGTCCAGGTTACAAAGCTGTACAAAAGTATTTTAAAGGAGTTCTCCGAAATGTAGCTTATGGTACTTTTTGGGATAAATGGGGTGTCCTGTACCCCTTTCATCACTATGAAGTAGGTAATAGCCGACATAGCAATGCCACCCCAGATACCACCAACAAACTTAAGATTTTTCTTGTAGTTAAAGCTAAAAAGCAAACGGGCGATGTACTGAACAACCATTCCAACCACAAACGCAACTACCACGGAGATTAATATACCCGATATAATTGCCAACGCTTTCCCGCTGTTAATGTAGTTACCAAGGTTTGAAATGGTTTCACCTTCAGAATTCATTATTTTAAATATGGAAACGGCAACAGCAGAACCTAAAAGTTCAAATACCAAGGAAACAGTAGTAGAGGTGGGCAACCCGAAAGTATTAAAGAAGTCGAGCACGATAACATCGGTAATCATTACGGCAAGGAACATTACCATTATTTCGGAGAAGTAGAAGTTTTCGGGGCGGAATATGCCTTTACGGGCAACCTCCATCATACCGCTCGATAGTAGCGCTCCAACTAAAACACCTGCCGATGCTACCAGTAAAATCCAGTGCCTACGGGCTACCTTTGAGCCAATGGCTGAATTTAGAAAATTGACAGCATCGTTTGCTACACCTACCATTAAGTCAGATGCTGCAAGCAAAAATAGTATTCCTACAATAAACAAGTAGTATGTTTCCATAGTAATAAAATAAGCCTTGCAAAGTTATCTTAACATGATGTATGTTTACCCTACTGTTTTTTACCTTTAGGTTACCGCAATGTTAAGGTTATGTTAATAAACCTGTAATAGCATGAATATCAAATTGTTTTTCTTTTTCTGAACGATACGGGAACAATATCTCCATTGCTCAGGGTTATGAGAGGTGTTGGGAAACGGGAAATCTTATCGATATGCTGTTGGTTTACCAGGTGCGACTGGTGGCAGCGTAAAAATCCGCAACCGTTAAGCAATTCATCAAATTCCTTTAGGGTACGGGTTACCCTTACCCTATTACCATCAGCCAGAATAAAGGTAGTGGTATTATTATCGGACTCGCATCGAATTATTTCGGAAGTATTAACAATAAAAGTCCCTTCGGAATTTTTGAGTGCAAGTAGCTTGTCGTTTCTACTGGTGTTTCGGGTATTTTCAATAAGAGCATTAAGTCGTTCCTGTTGATTATCGGTTAATGCTTGCGAAAGGGCCTCATCAACGGCTTTGGCAAGTTCATCAGGATCAACTGGTTTTAGAAGATAGTCAACCGCACAGAACTTAAAGGCTTTAACAGCATATTCCTGGTATGCCGAAATTATGATAACTCTGAAAAACAACTTGTCAAATTTTTTCAAAAGATCGAAACCAAGGCCATCGGTCAGCTCCATATCGAGGAATACTATATCGGGCTGATGCAATTTTATCAAATGGTATGCAGCTTCAACGCTATCGGCCTTGCCTACCACGGCAATTTCAGGGCAATACATGTTAAGCATAAGGGATAGCGTTTCCCGTGCATGAATTTCATCGTCAACTATAACCGCTTTTACCATTACTTTATGGGTATGATTAGCTGTGCAACTGTTCCTGATGCGTTGCTGTTTATTTTCGATTTATCTGTAATGTTTAGCTTAATACCATGATTCCCTAACTTTTTAAGGTTCTTAATGCGTTCCCTGGTTATTTCGGTAGCCAACGACTTATACTGTTTGCCATTTCTGGTTTGTGATTCGTTTGATTTGTCGATGCCAATACCATTATCTTCCACCTCAACCAGCAGCAGGTTAGGTTTTACGAATGTATAACGAATGTCGATTTTACCCAACCAGTCTATTGCATTCAGCCCATGCTCAATGGCATTTTCAATAAGCGGTTGGGCCAGCATGGGTGGAATAAACGTTGAGTTGGGGTCAATGTTCTGGTCAACGGTAATGGTGTACTCAAATCGATTTTCAAACCTTAATTTCTGTAAGTCGAGGTAAAGCTTTAGGGTGGTTATCTCTCGTTCAATGCTGCAAAGCTCTGTTCGGGAAATTTCAAGAATTAAGCGGGTAAGCTTGGCAAAACTGGCCAAATATTTACTGGCGGTGTGGGGTTCGTTACGGAAAATGTAACTTTGGATTGCCGTAAGCGAGTTGAAAACAAAATGGGGGTTCATTTGCGAAAGTAAAGCCTGTTCTTCGTATCTCAATATTCGCTTTTTTAACCGTTCCCGGCTGTATATTAGATAGATAATTGCTACAGCAAATACAATGGTTTCAGCTATGATTAGGGTAACCTGCGGAGTGAGTGATATAAACATGGCGCACATGGGTTTGATGCAAATATATGTTTTCTGGCTAAACCTATAATAGGTTAATGAATTAAAATTGATAAATTTACTGGCATTTAATGCGATATGAAACGTAGCATATCAATTCTACCACTTACTATTGGCTTTGGGGTGATGTTGGTAAACTAACTGGTTTTTCATCACAGCCATAATTGAACAGCGTTCTTTGATGAGTTTGCTCATGAGCATTATCAACATAACGATAATGGAGAGTATGATTATGATTGCTACGCAACTTTGCTACGTAATTCTAACAACCATTAGTGCAGTCCATTGAACAACCTTAAACAACCCGAAAACTATGCGTATAACAACATTTGATACATAATACCATTTTTGTTACCATTAGTGTTATCCCGCTCTCAATGAGGGATATTCAATTTTGCTATTTTGAGTTGAAGTTTATGAAGATATTCATTTAGTATCGAATTTCAAACATCATCATGGATTGATGTTGAAAATTAAAGAACTGGCAATTCAGAGTTCAACATGCTGCTTGAACGCAATTCTTTTAACCACCATAACGGATATCTTTACACTAATTCCCATGGCTATTAAGAGATATCAATCCTTGTACCCCATCCAAACCTATAGAGCTAAAGTTATTATGGGAGGACTTTTAACATCAACTTTTTTGAACATATATATTAATCATGTTGTTTACACGTTATTCATTAAAAATGAAACTTTTAGTAACAATGGTAATCAAGATTAGAACAGCGTTCCTATTGGTGCTACTTGCATGTACGGGTAAAGTGAATGCCCAAATAGGCTTTGAAAGGATTCTGCAAGAAATTGACACAAATAATCTGACCCTTAAAGCGCTAAGGCAAAAACTTGAATCAGAAAGGATAGCTGCCCGGATAGGACTCTACCCAAGTAATCCTCAGGCCGAGGTTATTTATCAGTGGGGTAATCCTGTTGATATTGGTAACAGAACCACCATTGGCATTACTCAACAGTTCGATTTTCCAACTGCATATATCTACAAAGCTAAGCTGGCTAAGGGGATGTCCACTGCGCTTGAGCATGAGTTTAGGGCTAAACGAGCTGAAATACTCAATAACGCTAGCCTGCTCTGTGCTGAGTTGGTTTACCATAATGCACTGGTTATGGAATTGCAACGACAGCAGGAAAGCGCTATGGTTATAGCAAACTCGCTTAAACAGAAGTATGATGCTGGTGTAGCTGGAATATTGCCCTATACGCAAGCTGAATTGGTTTACCAGGAGTTGAACTCAAGGATTTCCCAAGCCATACTGCAACGGAAAATCCTTTCCGATGAGCTTACTGCCCTGAACGGTTCTGTACAGGTGCACATTTCCGACACTGCCATTTTATTACCCGAACTACCCCCTAACTTTGAAACATATTTCAGCGCAATAGAGTTACAAAATCCTGAATTAGCCTATTTGAAAAGTGAAGTGGAAAATAGCCATACCAAGCTGCAGCTTGTAAAATCCGAAAAGTTACCATCATTTACTGTGGGCTATGCCAGTGAAAAATTGGTAGGGGAACGATTTCAGGGCATTGTTGTGGGCATGTCGATTCCACTTTGGGAGAAAATAAATACAATAAGCCATGCAAGAGCAAACGAAAGATTTGTGCAACTACTTACACACGAATACCTGATTAACTATAGGTTAGGTTCGGAAAGGCTTTTCAACAAGGCCGTGGCATTGCGTGAACTTATTGACCAACTAACCGAAAGCATTGATCGGCTCAACATAGTTGATAAACTCAACTTAGCACTTGATAAGGGTGAAATTTCCATTATTGATTATTACACGGAGCTTAACAACTACAATTCCATTAAGGAACGTTTGCTCGAAGTGCAATATGAGTACCTTAAAACCTATATTGAACTACATCGATTTACATCATTTTAGTATTTAAATGAGCATTAACTTTTGTGGGTATTGAGCATTTATCCTAATACTAACCCATTATGAACCGGTAAACGTCAATTCTTCAATAAAACAGCCAATGCCTATTATTACTACCTCACAGGTTTTGTTTAATACAATACGGTTATTTAA
Organism: Bacteroidales bacterium UBA4073; assembly: GCA_002383425.1. GTDB lineage: Bacteria > Bacteroidota > Bacteroidia > Bacteroidales > Tenuifilaceae > Tenuifilum. The sequence goes on from DFYV01000138.1 coordinate 5,968, forward strand.
AAATTTATACTTTACATTGGAAAAATGTTCAGTATATTCATGCTAAGTGTAATTTTGTGATTACTAAAATATTTGTAATTTTAATGGTATTAATATGATAATCAATACTTTTATTCTGAAAACATTGACCATGATCATGAGCGCATCGTTTCATCAGACCGGCAATGAGAAGGCTGCAACTGTAGTTCAATCCTCGTTTAAGGGAAAGGAGTATGAGGTTTATACCACCGCAAACAATTCGAATGCCCGCATAACGCTTACCACCAGGGNNTTTCAGGAAATAGTGGGTATAGGAGGAGCCATAACCGATGCGGCTGCCGAAACCTTTGCCCATTTAACACCCGAAAATCAGCAAAAAGTGCTTGAGGCTTACTTCCATCCCGAAAAGGGAATAGGCTATACCCTTATCCGTACCAACATACATAGCTGCGATTTTAGTAGTGATAGCTATACCTACATTACTGAAGGCGATAGTATTTTAGAGTCCTTTAGCATAGCTCACGATTTAAAATACCGAATTCCCTTTATTAGGCGCGCCATGGAAACCTCAGGTAATAGTGCAAAACTTTTCGCCAGCCCGTGGAGTCCCCCTGCATTTATGAAGGACAATAACAGCATGCTACATGGTGGTAATTTGATGCCTCAATACTACCAGCCGTGGGCAAATTACTTTGTACGGTTTATTCAGGAGTATGAAAAATTGGGCATCCCGATATGGGGAGTAACAGTGCAGAACGAGCCCATGGCTCGTCAGGTGTGGGAATCGTGTATTTTTACGGCCGAAGAGGAACGCGATTTTCTGAAAAACTACCTCGGCCCCACATTCTGGGAAAATGGTTTAAAGGATAAAAAAATTATTGTGTGGGACCATAACCGCGATTTGATGCCTTACCGCGCCGAAGTGATTTTTTCTGACCCTGAGGCATCGAAGTATGCTTGGGGCATTGGCTACCACTGGTACGAGGATTGGTCGGGAGGGAAAAAGATGTACGACAATGTTAGAAATGTTTATGAGAGTTATCCCGATAAGTATATCATTTTCACCGAGGGAACAGTTGAAAGCTTTGTCCCTGACCACTACAACTATTGGCCAAATGCTGAAAAGTACGCTACCTCAATGATTTATGATTTTAATAGCGGCGCTTCAGGCTGGACCGACTGGAATATCTTGCTCGACGAGAAGGGGGGGCCAAATCATGTGGGTAACTTTTGCTTTGCTCCCATGCATGGCGATACCCGTACGGGTGAACTATTTATCACCCCTGCCTATTACTACCTTGGACATTTCTCTAAGTTTATAAGGCCAGGTGCCCGCAGGCTAAGCACCTCTCCTTCGCGTAGCAATCTTTTGGCAACATCTTTTCTAAATTCCAATGGCAGTGTGGTCACCATTGTACTTAACACTACCGATCAACCTGTAAACTATTTACTCCTTTGTGCCGATGGAATGGCAAAAATTCAAATACCAGCGCACGCTATTCAAACCGTAAGGTATTAAATGTGAAGCGTTAGCCTATAAAAGGAGTAGTGATTTCGGCAGTAAAAATATGCCGATGAGTTTTACAAGCATCTCTTTTGCTTAATCTACATGTAAAACATTTAATGTGAGCAGGTTAAAGGCACAAATGTTGGAATACCTTTCTATCCCCAACTTGGTAGTTATTTGGTAAAGGTAGATTCAGTACAACCGAAAAATTCTATCTTTGCTCCTGTAAACTCATAGCCATGAGTGAATCGCTGCTCGATGCACTAATAAAACTTTTTGCTATTCTGGTTAATATCGATAGTAAAGCCGATAGTGGTTTTGCAATCGATGTGCTTGACGATTATCTTCATCATGATTTCAGCGATGAGCAGGCCAACGTGTTCATTGATAGGTTTACCAATTTTGGGTATAGCTACCGCAGGGAACTTGAGGATGTAAGCCTCGAACGATACTCAGAGTCGCCCATGGTTCTTGCTATTATCGATTCCATAAACCATGAGCTGGAGCAGCATCAAAAGGTTTGGTTGGTGTTACAGCTGCTCGAGTTTTTGGCTGACAGTAAGCTTACCACAGCCGATAGGCTTGAATTTGCCCGTAGGGTGGCCATCCAGTTTAATATTAGCGATTTTGAGTTTTCCAACGGGCGCGATTTTATTTTGAGCGAGTCGCCGGAACAAATTCCATGGAATCAGCAGGTTTTGCTTATCAGCTCCGACCGCGATAATCCAATCCCGGAGATTAAACATCTTGTAAATGAGCGAATAACGGGTCAAATATATGTACTAAGGATTGCAAGCACTAATACCCTGCTTGTTAAGTACTTTGGGGAGTTGGAACTTTTCATGAACAGCCGGCTGCTAAAACCTGGCCGTACTTATCTTTTCGGGCCCGGGGCAGTGATTCGAGGGTCACGTATGGCGCCGGTTTACTACAGTAAGGTGGTTTCGGTTTTTATTCAAACTCCAGGTAAGCCATTTGTATCGATAGTGGCAAAGGAAATAGAGTATAAGCATAAGGGTAGTCGGAATGGGATTTACCCATTTTCATTCTCTGCACATTCGGGTCAGCTTGTTGGGATAATGGGCGGAAGTGGTGTGGGAAAATCAACCCTGATAAATCTGCTTAACGGTAATTTAAAGCCTGTGTCGGGTAAGGTTTACATTAATGGTTACGATGTTCACCAGAGCAAAAGCGAGTTAGAAGGGGTTATTGGTTACGTTCCACAGGACGATTTGCTGGTTGAAGAGCTAACGGTTTTTCAAAATCTTTACTACAATGCCCTTTTCTGCTTCAGCCATCTTAATAAAAATGAGATAGTTGAACTTGTCGATAATACCCTAATGGAGTTTGATTTAGTTGAGGCGCGTAACCTTAAGGTTGGCAATCCGCTCAACAAGTATATAAGCGGTGGGCAACGTAAGCGCCTGAACATTGCCATGGAGCTTATGCGTCAACCATCGGTGCTCTTTGTCGATGAGCCTACCTCCGGGCTTTCGTCGCTCGATGCCGAACGGATCATGCTGCTTTTACGAAAGCAAACCTTCAAAGGGAAACTGGTTATTACCAATATTCATCAACCCTCATCGGATATTTTTAAGCTATTCGACAAGATTATTGTGCTTGACCATGGTGGCAGACCTATTTTTCAGGGCAACCCTATGGATGCTGTAGTTTACTTTAAACGCATGGCAAACTTCCTTAAACCAGAGGAGAGCGAGTGTATTACCTGCGGAAACGTGAACACCGATATTATCCTAAGGATTGTTGAGGCCCGTGTTGTTAATGAGTACGGTAGATTAACCCGTAAGCGAAAGCGTTCGTCAAGGGAATGGTACGAGCTTTACCTTCAAAATATTCAAAGTAAAATAGCTGTCATTGAACCTCCTGCTGAAACGCCAATACCTCCAAACAACTTCAAAATACCCTCGAAACGTAAACAAATGTGGATTTATTTCCGGAGAAATTTACGGAGCAAGTTTGCCAACACACAATTCATGAACATTAGTATTCTGGCTTCACCTGTGCTGGCTATTATAATCAGCTTTTTCTCGAAATTCATTCACGGAACTCCCACTAACCCCAACGCATACATATTTAGTGAGAACGACAACATCCCTGGCTTTATTTTCATGAGCATAATAGCTATGATATTTTTAGGTCTTACAATTAGTGCCGAGGAAATAATTAGCGATCGCAAAGTACTTTTCCGCGAAAAATTTCTTAACCTCAGCTATTTCAGCTACATAAATTCAAAGCTGATTGTACTTTCAATTTTTTCGGCATTTCAATCGCTACTTTTTGTACTAATATCAACCCATATACTTGAAATTCAGGGGATGTTCTGGTACTACTGGGCAATGCTTTTTTCAACATCGTTTTGTGCCAGCATGATCGGTCTGAACCTTTCGGCCTCATTGAATTCGGTTGTGGCAATTTACGTGATGATTCCCCTTATCATTGTACCTCAGCTCATGTTTAGCGGTGTGGTTATCAGCTATAACAAGCTGCACAAAAGTCTTACCCATCCTGAGTATGTACCTGTTATAGGTGATATAACTTTAAGCCGTTGGCCCTACGAAGCTCTGTGCGTGCAGCAGTTCAGTAACAACAATTACAGTAAACATTTCTTTTTTGTAAACATGGATATCAGTAACAATAGCTATAATGCCACATTACTGTTACCAAAGCTGACATCACTACTTAATGAGGCTAAAACCGACCTGACAGTTGGAAAGCAAACCCCACGAACAAGACAACGTTTAAACATTGTGCAGAACGAGATAGAAAAGTTGAAACACAATTCCCCGATTTTAGGCTTCAGCTACCCCGATACTCAACGTTTAGGAATAAATAGAATTACATCCGAATATATAGATGTTGTGCTTGGTAAAATTGATACCTTAAGGTTACATTTCAACTCAAAATACCGGAATGCAGTACTGGAACACGATGAGCTGGTAAAAAAGCTTGAAAAAGAGCTTAGCGGTAACACTACCCTTTATGAGTTGAGCCGGATGCATCATAATAACGCTTTGGCAGCATTGGTAACCAACCGAAACGATTTTACAAAAATTGTGGAGGATGATGGTAGGCTTGTACGCCGTTACGAGCCCATTTATGCATACCCAACAGCTCACAACGGAAGAGCGCACCTGTACTCGTACTATAAGTATATTGGCAGTACCCTTGTTCCAACATTTTGGTTTAACCTTTCGGTTATTTGGCTTATGTCATTAATTTTCTATATTACCTTACTGAGCGATATGTTCCGTGTTGTTAACCGATTTGTTGAACGGTTCCGATTCCGTAAGCTCACCGCTCGTATAGCAAGATACCTGCCAACGTAAGATGTTGAGAAGTTAGATGGGAGGGTTGATGGTCGATATTTGATGGTTGATATACTTTA
>DFYV01000120.1 GCA_002383425.1 Bacteroidales bacterium UBA4073
CTGAAATCAATGGTTCTGACTTTTGGTTACGACGGCTGGTTAGGCTTTATCGTGTAGGATTGGTTACCTACAGGCTTCTTACGAAAGGTTTCAAAGAACTAATTTATCCCCCTTTCACGGGCTTTGCTTGGCGCAACAAAATTCAAAATTCAAAATTCAAAATCCCCGTGTCACAAACAACGAACAACGAACAACCATAAACCATAAACCATCAACCATCAACCATCAACCATCAACTATTTTTTCCGAACAACTAACAACGAACAACGAACAACTATTATCACATCAACAAATTATTTTTTCTTACCTGTTCCCTTTATAGGCTTTTTACTACTATCGGATGGGACAAAAACAACTGGTTTCAGGTACGAATAAACCAAAAATCCAATACCCGCAATAATGAAAGGTATGCTTAGCCATTGCCCCATGTTGAGCGCCATATGCTTTTCAAAATCAACCTGAGGTTCTTTGACGTATTCTATAAGAAAACGGGCACCAAATAGCAGTATCAGGAAGATGCCAAAGATAAACCCATTTCGCAGCTTCCCATTTGCTTTTACGTAAAGCCAGTAAAGCAGGAAAAATATGGCGGTGTACGATAAAGCCTCGTAAAGCTGAGTGGGATGCTTGGGAAGCACCTCGCCATTACGAACAAAAATGAAGCCCCAAGGGAGGGAAGTTTCAACACCATAAATCTCTGAGTTCATAAGATTACCTAAACGAATAAAGGCTCCACCAATGGCAACAGCTATAACAACCCTATCGATAACATACAGCATGGGAACTTTTTGCTTACGTGCAAAAAGGTAAAGAACGATAAGAATCCCAATGGCTGCACCATGACTGGCTAAACCCCCATGCCAAATCTTTAAAATTTCAATTGGATGACTCAGGTAGTAATCGGGCTCATAAAAAAGGCAATGCCCTAAACGTGCACCAATCACAGTACCTACAATCATGTACATGAGTAACGAATCGAGAAAACCCTCTGGTAGGTGCTCCCGTTTCACAAATCTATTGAAAATAACATAACCAACGTAAAAAGCTAAAGCCCACATCAGTCCGTAGTACCGTACCGAGAATGGTCCAAGTTTGAATATCTCAGGATCGATATTCCAGGTTATAAAAGCCAGCATAATCCAAAATTTTTGTAAATGTAAAAGAAAAAACTATTGCGACAACTAAATATGGCATTATATTGATATGAAACATATGTAAACAAAATGAGGCTGGATACCATCCAGCCTCTTATAACAAATAATCTTCTAAATGTTGAACTCCTTACGAAGCACATCAACATAGTCGAGTTTTTCCCAGGCAAAGAACTCCACCTCCTTTTTGATAACTTTTTCGTCCTCACAGTTGCCATTAATAATAAGTTCGACCTCGCGCTTAAAGTAATCGCGGCCAAAATGCCCATAAGCAGCTGTTTCCTCGAAAATTGGGTTTTTAAGACCGAAGCGTTTAACAATTGCACCCGGGCGTAAATCGAAAATCTGCCTTATCCTATCGGCAATCTGACCATCGGTCAGCTTAACATGCGAAGTACCATAGGTATTAACGAAAAACCCAATAGGTTCAGCAACTCCGATAGCGTAAGCCACCTGAATAAGCACTTCGTCGGCAATGCCAGCAGCCACCATATTTTTAGCTATATGGCGGGCAGCATAAGTTCCCGAGCGGTCAACCTTACTGGAATCCTTACCCGAAAAAGCACCACCGCCATGGGCCGCTTTACCACCATAGGTGTCAACAATTATCTTTCGACCTGTAAGACCGGTGTCGCCGTGAGGCCCACCAATCACAAACTTACCGGTTGGATTAACATGTAGAATGAAGTCGTAGTTAAAAAGCTTTTGCACCCTCTCAGAAAAACGTGCCTTAGCTCGTGGTATAAGGATTGTGCGAATATCCTCCTTTATCCTGTTGAGCATTCGTTCATCATCGGTATCAAACTCATCGTGCTGGGTCGATACCACAATGGTATGAATGCGCAAGGGTTGATTATTATCGTCGTACTCAATGGTTACCTGCGATTTGGCATCGGGCCTTAGGTAAGTCATCACCTGGCCCTCGCGGCGGATCTTGGCAAGCTCCATAAGCAGTACGTGCGACAGCACAAGTGCAAGAGGCATGTAGTCGTCGGTTTCACGGCAGGCATAGCCAAACATCATACCCTGGTCGCCTGCACCCTGCGCTAACTCATCGCCACGCTCAACGCCCCTGTTAATATCCGGTGATTGCTCATGTATTGTTGAGATTACTCCACACGATTCAGCATCGAACCGAAGCTCATGCCTGGTGTAACCAATACGACGGATAACCCTGCGGGCAACCTCCTGAACATCGATATAAGCCCTTGTTTTAACTTCTCCGCTAAGAACAACCAATCCGGTAGTAACCAGCGTTTCGCATGCCACCTTCGATTCAGGATCGCGACGTAAGAACTCATCTACTAATGCATCAGAAATTTGATCGGCCAACTTATCGGGATGCCCTTCCGATACACTTTCCGAAGTAAATAAATATCCCATAGTAATAACTTTTAGGTTAAACAAATATCTATGGGTAAGGTTTGATCGATTGCGAAAATAAGTACTGTAGTACTGTTTTAGCATTTATTTTTGTGGTTGCAATCAGCCAAATCTTTCCACATTCAATTTACAAATGTAACGTATTTAAATGTCACAACACAACTTTAGTTCGCTTTATTAATGAGTCCAATCTAAAAATCAATTTTCATTAAAAATGATGTTTTGCGTAAAGATACATTGAAATGCAAAGTGTTTATTTTCTGTTATTTATAAATATACCTCACGTTTAACGTTTAACGTTTAACGTCTTATGTCTCTTTAGCCTATGAACTTTTTAGACTTGCCTCATTAATTATTATTCCTGCTTGATGCTTACGCTGCGATAGGTAAAGGTAAACCAACGATATAATCCCGGCAACGATCACCAGCAATGTTTGCGATTCGTGCGAAATAACAGCAAAAATTAAGCCCTTCTCGTAGGTAATTCCGAATAACCCTAAGGCCGATGCCGTAATGATATGGTAAGCTCCAAAACCGCCCTGTACGGGAACGACCATACCGTAAGAGCCTATAACCATGATGAATAGTGCATCCCAAGCGGTAAGGTTCATGGTTACCGGCGTTGCCCTGAGCAGAGCCCATGTCATTAACCAGTAGCTCACCCAAATAAGTAATGAAAGTAGAATAAAAGGAATGACCTTTGGTGTTTTGTAAATGCTCTTAAGCCCATCGAGTACCCCTTTTAGTGCCTTTTTGATTTTTCCGTTCAACTTCTCCCCAAAGAAATTGCTCTTAACCACAAACCAGATCAGGAGTAAAAAGGCAATAGAGATGACAAGAATAATTACAACCTTGTACCCTTCGATGTGAATGGCTTTTTGCCCAATTGGTTGTAATATTTTTGAATAGATGTAATGCCCAAAGGTTTCTATTTTGATAAGGACAATAATAACGGTTGAAATCAGAAGCATGGCGAGATCGGCAGCGCGCTCAACCACCACGGTTCCCACCAGCGAATCGAAACGTATTTTGGACACCCTGCTAACACTTCCGCACTTGGCAACCTCGCCAAATCGGGGCAATGCCAGGTTGGCTAAATAGCCAAACATCACGGCTGCAAACAGGTTACCCAACGAAGGCTTTTCACCAAGCGGTTCCATTAGGTAACCCCAACGTATAGCCCTGAGTATATGGGCGGTAAGGGCAAGCAGTAATGATAAGGAAATCCATAAGTAGTTAGCCTCCCTAAAACCCTCGGCAATATGGGTAAAATTGACGCTTCGGAAAGCGTAGTAAAGCAAAATTAATGCAAGGGAAAAGAAAACGGTAAAATTGAAAAGCCTTGATTTTAAAATACTCTTCAATGCAGTAGGCAGTTTTATTAAACAAGCTTATTGGTTGCAGTATCGGGGAATACTATGGTAGGCTTAAATTTTTTTGCTTCCTCAAAATCCATGGTGGCGTAGGAAATAATAATAACCACATCGCCCTCAACACATTTGCGGGCAGCTGGTCCATTCATACAAATCTGACCACTACCGCGCTCACCCTTAATTACGTAAGTTTCGAGCCGTTCGCCATTATTAAGATTGAGCACTTGAACCTTTTCGTTTTCGATGATATTGGCGGCATCCATTAAATCCTCATCAATGGTTATACTGCCAATGTAGTTAAGGTTAGCTTCGGTGATAGTAACCTTATGTATTTTCGATTTGAAAACTTCAACCATCATGACTTTGCTATATTTTCTACTTCTTAAACTCCAAATTATCAATAAGCCTTACCTTACCAGCCCAAACAGCAATACATCCTACAATCCTATTTGGGTGCTCCCAGCTACTAACTGGCAACAAGGTATCGGCATCGACAAGTTCAAAGTACTCAACCCTTAAGTTTGGGTTGGAATTTATTTGTTTTTCAACCCAGCTAATCATTTCTTTAACGGAAAACTCATCGGTTTTGTTTCGTGCGTCAGCTAATGTTTTGTAAATATCAGGAGCGCTTTGCCTGTGCTCTGGGGTGAGCAACAGGTTACGGCTACTCATGGCTAACCCATCGGGTTCACGGGCAATTGGACAACCAACGATTTCGATATTATAGCCAAGCATTCCTACCATGGCACGGATAATTGCCAGCTGCTGGTAATCCTTTTCCCCAAAATATGCACGATGTGGATTAACTATATCGAATAGCTTGCTTACCACCTGGGCTACCCCATTGAAGTGGCCTGGGCGAAACTTACCTTCCATAACCTTATCGAGCGTTCCAAAATCGAAAACCCGCGAATCGGGTTCAGGATACATTTCACTCTCGGAAGGCATAAAAACAAGGTTAACACCCGCTTCATTGAGCAAGGAAATGTCCTTTTCAGGCATTCGGGGATAATTTTTCAGATCGTTCGTATCGTTGAACTGAGTAGGATTTACAAAAATGCTTACCACCGTTATATCGTTCTCCTCTACACTACGCTCAACAAGCGAAATATGCCCCTTGTGTAAGGCTCCCATGGTGGGAACAAACCCTATCTTATTACCCTTATCGCGGTAGCCCTGTAATATACTCTTCAGCTCGGATATTTTGTCAACGGTCAATACCATAAACCTTTACCAAATTTCAGCAGAATTCAAATGAACCTGCAAAGGTTGTAAATTTTTGTATAACATTTATATTGGTTAAATCTTTTTTTGAGGTGCGATTGATGGTTGACCGTTGCTCGTTGCTCGTTTTTCGGAAATGTAGTTGATGGTTGATGGCTGATGGTTGATTTCATTTGAATTTCAAATTACGAATTACGAATTACGCTTTTTAACTTTTGCCTTTTAACTTTTAACTTTTAACTTTTAACTTTTAACTTGATTTTGAACCTTGAACCTTGAACTTTGAACCTTGGACTTTGAACCTGAAACCTCTAAA
>DFYV01000148.1 GCA_002383425.1 Bacteroidales bacterium UBA4073
ACGTGAAAAAGAAGTTATATAAGAGCGTAAACTAAATTTAATTGCTAAATTTAAACCTATGATAAATAAGAAAAACATGAAACAGGTAAGCGCATTAATCGCCCTAACGCAGGCATCACTTTCGATTACTATTGCTCAACCAAAACCTTTTTCGGAGAAAATGCCAGGTAGCAAACCATCTTCTTTTACCATCAATAGCTAAACCATGAAAGCATTTCTTGAAACTGTAGCAGGTGACCTATACTCAAGCTATGGCGATACGATATCGAGTTTAACTCTGGTTTTTCCAAACCAAAGAGCTTCGCTGTTTTTTACCAGGTACCTGAGCCAATTCATCAGAAAGCCAATTTGGTTGCCCCAAACCACCACCATGAGCAACCTGATGTTCTCATACGCCCAGGCAAAGCCAGCCGATCCACTACTGCTAAACTATAAGCTTTACAAAGCTTTTGTTAAAACCACCCTAAGTCCTGAACCATACGACGATTTCTACTACTGGGGCAATATTATGCTTGCCGATTTCGACCAGGTTGACAAATACCTTGTTGATCCCCAAAAACTGTTTACCAATATCAACGACATAAAGGTTATTGAACAAACATTCAATGAGTTTGACGATGAAAACCTGAATATCATCAAAAATTTCCTAAATATTGTTTCACCCGAAAGCGGATCGGAAATCCGATCGCGCTACTCTAAATTATGGGGGAAACTTCACGACATATATAACTCTTTTACCCATACTCTAATCACGGAAGGAATAGCATACGAAGGTTTGGCATTCCGTTTGGCCATACAATCACTATCGGCTCACGAGGTAAATGATGATAGTAAAAAGTACGTCTTTATTGGATTTAACGCCCTAAGTAAATCGGAACGAAAACTACTATTACACCTAAGAGATAAAGGTAAAGCAATATTTTACTGGGATTACGACAGCTACTACATAAATTCATCCACGGGAGTTGAACATGAAGCAGGTGTTTTCATGCGACAAAACCTTAAAGATTTTCCCAATAGCCTTGCCCCTGAAATATTTAACAACATAAACAGTAAAGACAGAAATAAACCGATTACCCTTATTTCTTCGCCATCGGAGGTGACTCAAGCCAAAATAGTTCCTGAAATACTGAAAAAGCTCAACGTGAGCCCTGATGAACTCACCACAGCCGTGGTTTTACCCGACGAAAAACTCCTACTACCGTTGCTCACAGCACTACCCGAAGAATACAGCGATGCAAACATAACCATGGAATACCCCCTGCGCGAAACATCAGCCTATTCCTTTGTCGATGCCCTGATTACCCTACAAAAATCGACGGACAAGCAGAACAGGTTTTACTATCGCGATGTTTTGCAAATCTTGTTACATCCATACATACAGCTTGTTTGCCCCGGTGAAGCTGAGGAAATAAGAAAGACCATTATCGACCAGCAACTACTCAAGGTTCCCATTGATGTTTTCAGTAATCACCAAACATTGAAACAAGTATTTAAACATGCTGAAAAAGGCTCTGAACTGGCCAGCTATCTCAGCGCAAGCATCAACGTTATTGTAAACCGATTAGTGGGAAAAATCGACACCAACGACGATAAGCTAAAGCTTGAGCTTGAATACTTGCTTGCTATAAATCAGTCCATTAAGCGTTTGAGCTCAGTAATATCACAAATTGAAGAGGAGTACTCCATAAAAACATTCCGTTCCTACTTTACCAAAGCCCTTGCAGAGCAAAGAATATCGTTTATAGGACAACCGCTATCAGGGATTCAAATAATGGGTTTTCTCGAAACCCGTAACCTCGATTTCAAAAACCTAATCATACTATCGGTGAACGATAGCCTCTTACCCGGAGCCAGTTTTACCCCATCGTTCATAACACCATCGCTCAGGGTGGCATACGGCTTGCCCGATTACCGCCACCAAAATGCCATTTACGCCTACTACTTTTACCGGTTGATACAACGTGCCGAAAATATCTACCTGATATATACAAATAAAACCGAAGGGGTGAAATCGGGCGAACTTAGCCGTTTTGTTCAGCAACTACAAGTGGAATCAAACATTCCTATAAAGCAGATCACCCTCAACTTTGAACTTGGAACAAGCATTGAAAAGCCAATAGTAATCACTAAAAACGATTTCATCAAAGGCAAGCTGAACAAGTACCTTGAAACCACCGATGAGGGACGTTACCTGTCACCATCGGCCTTGTCGGAGTACAAAAATTGCCCGTTGAGTTTCTTTTTCAATAGGGTGCTAAGTATTAGCCCTCCTGATGAACTTGAGGAAGAACTCGATGCTATGGGTATTGGCAGCGTATTTCATAAAGCCATGGAGGAAATATACAGCGGTTGCGTTGGAAAATTGGTAAGCAATGAACAAATTCAAAACTGGCTTAGCATCAATGGATTTATTGACGAAACCGTTTTCAATACTTTTAAAGCTATTAATCACTACAAAGGAGGTATTGAAGAACTTAACGGACGGAACAGGTTGCTTATTGAACGGGTAATCTGGATGGTTAGAAATGCCCTCAAAACCGACCATGATCGCACCCCTTATAAGCTTATTGCATTAGAGAAAGAAATTGTAATCTCCATACCGGTAACATTTAATAATCAAACAGTCAATGTACGTCTTGGTGGCAAAATAGACAGACTTGAAGAAAAAGACGGGGAAATTACTATTGTGGACTTTAAGACCGGAAATCCTGATAGCTCTAAGATAAAAATCAGTGAAATAGATGATTTAAAAGGGAAAACCGATAAGGATGGAATTTTTCAGCTGCTGGTTTACAAGTATATTTACACCCTTATCAACAATACCGATAAGGCAAAGGTTGATGTTCTGTTATGGTATGTACGGAATAACCAGTTACCCACAACCGACATTCCAGACCACGAGGAATTTTGGAGCAGCTTTGTCGAATACCTAAATCAGCTTATTGCTGAGATTATCATAACCGATACCTCATTCACCCAAACCAACAACCTAAATCTGTGTAAAAATTGCAATTTTGCAACAATATGTAACCGTTAAGTCCAGAGGGACGGCAACACAGGGAAAGTTAAAAGTTAAAGGATTGATGTTCAGTGTTAAAGGTTAAAGGATAAGGCGAAGACTTATCAAACCCCCCTTTTCACGAACAACGAACAACGAACAACGAATTGCCATCAACTATCGCTCAGGCTTACCCTCAGAAAATCTGCTTTTTGCCTGTTAGAAAAATTTATGTTTCTTAACATATTTTGGTTAAGGGGGAATTGCTTTGAAATTTCATTTACAATCTTTAACCTTGCATATCGATAAACTATTGATTAAAAGCAATATAATCAGCTAAATATCAGCATAAAACTTAAAAATAAAAGCTATGAGCAAAATGACTCCAAACGATTACATGGAGCGCGAGAACAAGTATGGCGCCCATAACTATCACCCACTACCTGTTGTTTTAGAAAGAGGTGAAGGTGTTTACCTGTGGGATGTTGAAGGTAAACGCTACTACGATTTTCTTTCGGCATACTCGGCAGTTAACCAGGGGCATTGTCACCCCAAGATAATCAAAGCGATGTGCGAACAGGCACAAAAGCTTACGCTTACCTCTCGGGCTTTCTACAATAACGTGTTAGGTGAGTTTGAGGAGTATGTTACCAAATACTTTGGTTACGACAAGGTTCTTCCGATGAATACAGGAGCCGAAGCCGACGAAACAGCCCTTAAACTCTGTCGCCGTTGGGCATACGATGTAAAGGGAATTAAGGATGGAGAGGCTAAAATAGTTGTTTGCGAAAACAACTTCCATGGCCGTACCATCACAATAATTTCCATGTCCACCGACCCCGATGCCTATGGTGGTTTTGGCCCTTTTACCCCTGGATTTGTTAAAATTCCCTACAACAACATACCTGCACTGGAAAAGGCGTTGCAGGATCCTAACGTTGCAGGATTTCTTGTTGAGCCCATACAAGGTGAAGCAGGTGTTTTTGTCCCCGACGAAGGGTACCTGAAAAAAGCATACGACTTGTGCAAAAAGCACAACGTGCTTTTCATTGCCGATGAGGTTCAATCTGGTTTAGCTCGCACAGGCAAGATGCTTGCGTGCGAACACGAAGGGGTTCGTCCCGATATTCTAATCTTAGGCAAAGCTATTTCCGGCGGAGTAATGCCTATTTCGTGCGTACTGGCCGACGATGAAATAATGCTCACCATCAAGCCTGGCGAGCACGGCTCAACCTTTGGAGGAAACCCCATTGCGGGCAAGGTTGCAATTGCTGCCCTTGAAGTAATCAAGGAAGAAAAACTTGCCGAAAACGCTGAGCGTCTTGGTAAAATCTTCCGCGAGGAAATGAGTAGCATTAAGAGCAACATGATAGAACTGGTTCGTGGCAAGGGCTTGCTAAATGCAGTGGTAATTCGGAACAAGCCTGGTAAAACTGCCTGGGACGTTTGCCTTGCCATGGCCGAAAAGGGCGTGCTGGCTAAACCTACCCATGGCAACATCATCCGTTTTGCTCCACCACTTGTTATAACCGAGGAACAACTTCGTGAAGCTATTGGCCTTATTAAAGAAGCATTCAAACAGTTTGAGTAACCCCAAAAGTTACATAAGGAAAGGTGGCATATATGTGCCACCTTTTTTATTGCCTATCGCAAGTAACCCGTCCCCCTTTTCTGCACTACACGTAAAAAGTTTTCAATCGACCTATCGTAACCGCTCTCAATGTCGGCGGGGAAATAGCATGCGGGAAGTTCTTCATTTTTTCGGTGATAGGCTATGCAATCGCAACAAACACCATGTTTACTGCACGGATACGTACAATTGCAGCACTTTGAGTTAGTATCCTTTTTACATTCCATACTTTAGTGGTTAAAATTTATATTATATAAAACACTGTTTAAATATAGCTCTATAAATATGGTTTAAATGTGGTTAAAATATGGTTAAAATATGGTTAGAATGTTGCTTTTTCTAAATATTTTAACTTCCTAAATACAACATATTAACTACAAATAAACTATATTTTAACTACATTTTAACTATATTTTTTAACTACATATAAACAAATTGCAAGTTNNTCATTAAATTCGTGGTAGAACCATCTTTTTTACCCTTACAAAGGTACTTTAATCCAAAAAATCAGACTAAACTTTTAAATCTAATTGCAATCTAAAGAATGTATTTGCATTTTTGTGAAGATTTCAACGTATAACACAAACCCAAACCATCATGAGAAAAATATTTACATTACTAACCATTGCAACAACCATGCTTATGGTACAATGCAAACAACCGGAACAGAAAGTTGATGTATCGCCTATAAGTGATGCATCAGTAAAAAAAATTACGGCAGAACTGGCAAAACAGCATGGTGATGCCCAGAAGGATAGGATTGAACGTGGCGTAGCCCAGGTTGCCCTACTATGGCGTTCAACTGACGGAAGCGAGTCGGATTTTGAGCAGTTCTGCACCTCCCAATTTGTATCGGATGAGGCAACCCTCAACCAGCTCTTCAACAAGCTCTCGTATGGTTTTGAAATGCTTAACGGCTATTTTATTCTGCTGAGCAAGGAACTAATGAGGCCTTTACATTTAGATATGGGCCCGGTTACACAAATCGACGAGCTATTCGGTTCCTACAATGCAGCTGCACACCTAACCGAAGATCTGTACGCAAATAAGATTGCTTTTATCACATCGCTTAATTTCCCTTATTACACCCTGAAAGAGAAAACCGAGATGGGTGAAAAATGGAGTCGCCAGCAGTGGGCTTATGCACGCATGGGCGATATGTTCACCAGTCGTGTTCCCGCCCAGCTCATCCAGAACTTCTCAACAGTTAACACAAACGCCGATACCTATATCAGCGAGTATAACATTTACATGGGCAATCTGGTAAACGATGAGGGTCAAACCATGTTCCCAGCCGACTTGAAGCTGATAACGCACTGGGGCCTTCGCGATGAGCTAAAATCGCACTATGCCAACAATGAAAATGGCCTTGCCCACCAGCAAATGATATACCAGGTGATGAAACGGATAATTGACCAGTCGATCCCACAGCAGGTCATCAACAGCAATGAGTATCAATGGAACCCATACACCAATAGCGTAACCAAGGAAGGGAAAGATGTTCAGGTAACCCCCGAACCTAACACGCGGTACCAGCATGTAATAAACCAGTTTAAGGCTTTAAAAGCCATAGATAAGTTTACCCCTAAAATGCCAACCTTCATTCAACGTAAATTTGAGGGAGAGTATGAACTTCCTGTCGATGAGGTGGAGCAGCTGTTTATTGATTTAGTTTCGTCGAAAGAGGTACGCGAAACCGGCAAGTTAATAAGCAAACGGCTGGGCCGTCCACTTCAACCCTTCGACATCTGGTACGATGGATTTAAAGCACGTAGCGGCATTCCCGCCGAAAAGCTCGATGCCATAACCATCAAACGCTTCCCCAACGCTGAAGCCTTTGAAAAAGAGCTAACTAACATACTTACATCACTTGGTTGGACCAAGGAAAAAGCAAATTTTATAGCCGAAAGGGTTAAAGTTGAAGCTGCACGAGGCTCAGGCCATGCCTGGGGGGCCGAAATGCGCAAGGATGTTGCCCTACTACGTACCAGGGTTCCTGCTACGGGGATGAATTACAAAGGGTTTAACATTGCCATGCATGAGTTTGGCCACAACGTGGAACAGACCATTACCCTGCACGATGTTGATTACTACATGATGCACGGAGTGCCAAACACCGCCTTTACCGAGGCATTGGCATTCGTGTTCCAGAAACGCGACCTGGATGTTCTGGGAATAAAGGAGGTAAACCCCAACAAGGAATACCTTGAAACATTAGATAACCTATGGTCGTGCTACGAGATAATGGGTGTATCGCTGGTTGATATCAACCTGTGGAAATGGCTTTACAGCAACCCCAACGCTACAGCCGAAGAGGTGCGAGATGCAACGCTCACCATTGCCCGCGATATCTGGAACAAGTACTACGCCGATGTCTTTGGCAGCACCGATGAACCAATACTGGCCATCTACTCCCACATGATCGATAACCCGCTATACCTTTCGGCATACCCCATTGGGCACCTCATCGATTTTCAGCTGGAAAAACAATTTCGCGGTCGCTCATTTTCCACGGAGGTCGAACGTATTTTTTCGCAGGGTCGTTTAGTGCCACAGCTGTGGCTTAAAAATGGTGTGGGTGAGCCGCTTTCGGTTACACCAATACTTGAAGCATCAGCTATTGCTGTTCAGAAACTCTCCGAAAATTAGCAGCTATAAGCAATGGAATTTAAAGCCGTCCTGGGAAGGGCGGCTTTTTAATTTTTTATGAAAGTAAATCCATTTATAAATCAATATATTCACCATACAACACGGGCAAACCCGATAAGAATTGTATTGAATAATTCCTATTTTTCTGAAGCCATAACGGCTTTTGAAATAATCCTAAGCTTTGTGCTAAAAAAGCCAACAGCCACCAGGCAAAGCAATCCTGATATTGCAAGGGTAACCTGAACGCCAATAGACGGACTAATTGACCCAAGTAGTAAACTTCCCAGCGGCGTAAGACCCATAAACGATAGGCCGTAAAGAGCAACCACCCTACCCCGCTTATCCTCATCAACAATATGCTGTAAGAGAGTATTTGCAGCAGCAAACTGAACAATCATCCCAAAGCCAGTAAAGAAAATAACCAGAAGCGATACGGTCAAAACGTTTGAGAGCGAAAATAGGAATAATCCAAAGCCAAACATTGTTGAGGAAAGAAGAACAATTTTAGGTAACCCTCGAATACCTTTGCGTGAGGCCAAGAAAAAAGCGCCAACCAACGCTCCTGCCCCAAGTGCACCTGTTAAAAAACCCAGTAGCTGAGAATCGCCATGAAGTATATCGCGGGCAAAAACAGGAAGGAAAACCTGAAAGGGTAAGCCAATAAATCCGATAGACGCTATAAGCAAAAGTAGATACCTAATTGTTGTGTTTTGGTATGAGTACTGCAAACCCTCAGCCAATTCCTGCAAGATAGAACCTTTACGGTGATGAAGATTTAAGGGTTTTACCCTCATGTATATCAGCGATGTTATAACAGCCAAAAAGCTAAACCCATTTATTACAAAACACCATCCCTCATCTAACCATGCTATAATAAGACCACCAATGGTAGGCCCAATAAAACGCGCAGAATTTATTAACGTGGAGTTTAAAGCTATGGCGTTTTGCAGCAAATTCTTATCTCCAACCATTTCTATCAAAAATGCATGACGAAAGGGGGTATCAAAGGCAAGTGCAACCCCATTAATTGCAGCAATAAGGATGATGTGCCAAATTTGGATGTCCCCGGTAAAATATAGCAGCGCAAGGGTAAAAGCCATCACCATTGACAAAACCTGTGAACCAATCAAAACCATCCTACGGTTAACCCTATCGGCATAAACACCAGCAATGGGAGTAAGAAAAAACGATGGTATTTGACCGGCAAAACCTATTACTCCCAATAAGAAAGGAGAATTAGTCAACCTATATATCAACCACCCAAGAGCTAAGTTTTGAATATATGTCCCCATGAGCGAAACAATTTGCCCATAAAAGAACAACCTAAAATTATGGCTCTTTAAAGCCCTAAAGGTAAAGCCAACACGGTTAAAGTATGAACGTATATCGATGTACCTAAACATTTGTTAAAATTGTAAATTCTCCACTAAATCTAACACTTCACTACTTCCGCCATACAGATAAAACTAGACACGCCTTTGACTTCCCCCTGTATATGAAAGTTTAATACGCTTGTAGGTATAGTCCGATAATTTCGGGTCAAGAATCACAATACCAGCAACACCAATTACATCGGTTAGCCATTGCTTACTGTTTATAACCCCTGCAAAACCAACCGCACTAGCAAAACATAGCCAACTATTCCTATTCACCCAAAAAGCCAGTGCAGTGTGCCTCGAAGGGAATGCTGCGCTGCTGTCGGACCCCCATGAATAATTTGGATAAACTTATCTTCCATTTAAGGCTGTTGGTTAAACCTGTCAATACATAAATGATTTTAGCAATAAACCATTGAAAATTTATAAGCTACCGGAAGATATAAACTCTTGCCTTTCAAAATCCTTTATATCGTTACGCAAATTTAAATCTTACTACTGTCTTAATATCAATATAAATGAAATTTAACTTTTACATGAAACAATATAGATATATAAACTCTATCTTTGTTCTGATTTTAAAAAAGGAAGAGGTGAACAAACGCAAAACAATTGCATTGGTTGCACACGATAACCGCAAACGTGACCTTGTAGAATGGGTGGAATGGAACTGGGAAAAGCTGCTAAACCATAAGCTTATTTGCACTGGTACCACAGGGCGTTTGGTTGAGGAAGCCCTTACAAAAATGAACAACGATGCAGGCAACCATCTTCAAATCAGCCGGTTAAAGTCCGGGCCACTGGGAGGCGACCAGCAACTTGGAGCACACATAGCCGAAGGGAAAATTGACATCCTGATATTTTTCTGGGACCCCATGGAGGCTCAACCCCATGATGTGGATGTAAAAGCATTGTTACGTATTGCTACGGTTTACAACATACCAACGGCCACCAATCGCTCCACAGCCGATTTCCTTATCAGCTCCCCTCTTATAGATCAGGAGTACACCCCTAAATTGAAGGATTACAGCCAGTACATAAATAGAAATGTTTACTAAATCTAAAAATTACAGCCATGGAACGTAACGAATATCGCGAAAACGTAAAAAAGTCAATTGACGACATCTTCGACCAAATTGAAGTTCTAAAAACCAAAGCCGATAACGCATCGGAAAAGGTTAAGCAGGAGTATAACCAAAAAATTAAAGAACTTGAATCGCTACGCGATCAGATGGAAAACAAACTCGATGAGCTTACCAATGCAGCCGATAGCAAGTGGGACGATGTAAAGGAAACGGTAAATTCGAGCCTCGAATCGTTCAAGGAAGGTTTCAAAAAGTTAGGTTCACTTTTCGATTAACAAATCGCCTTACATAGAATTACATGAACTTTCCCTAATTGTAGGGATAGTGTTATTGTTTATTGCCTGGTTGTTTGTTTTTATTGATATTTTACGTAACAGGTTTCCAAACAGGAACATGTGGATTATTTACTGCATTACCATACCCCCACTAACGGTGCTTGTTTACCCATTAATAAGAAACAAACTCTTAAAAGTAAAAAAATAGTTCATCAACTGCTCCTTACTATTGGTTCGATGTTCAAAATCAAGTTAAAAGGATAAGACGAAGATGTTTCAAAACTCCCGCACGAACAAAAAACAACCATTAATCATCAATCATCAATTGTAAATTCTGTAACTAATCAGTAACCATTCAGTTGCATACAACTTATACCGCCTATAACCGCAAAGACGCTAAGACGCTGAGAAATAAATAAATTTAATAATCACTTGTTGGATATAGTGATGCTTAAGCTGCCTTTATAAATATGAATTGCCCTTTAAACAGCTATTAGCTGATGCGGGACTATCAACATACTGTTAACAAAAGTGTAATTAAATTTAAAACCTTTGCGCCATTGCGTCTTTGCGGTGAGTACTTATGTTTGTTAATACTGATTAGTTACTAAATTCTTAATACCACAAAAAAAAATTTAGTAAAAAGTTGATTTTTAATAAAATTTTTACTAAATTACAACACATTTATATCTGTATAGCTGAGAGTTACTATGGAAAACCTAAATCTAAAAGCAATTCTTGCTGAGTTAGAAACTTTAAAAGTTGAACATAATGAACTCCATGCCCTTTGGGATAAACAGTGCAAGGAGTATGATAAATTAGTGAATAGGTTAAGCGATTGCGAAGCCCGTAGCCAGGCAATGCTACAGGATAATCCTGATTTGATGTTTGTTTTCGATAGGGAGGGGCGCTTTATCGATTACTCCGGTAGTATGAACCAGCTGTATGTTCCACCTGAGCGTTTCATCGGGAAAAAGGTTGATGAGGTTCTACCCCTTGAGATTGCCAAACTCACCCATGAAAAGATTAAGATACTTTTCGAAACGGGTCAGATGCAGGTTTACGATTATGATTTACTGATAAATGGCAAAACAATGTATTTCGAGAGTCGGTTAGTAAAGTATGGGAACAGTAAAGCATTGTCAGTGATTAGAGATATTACTCAGCGTAAAAACTATGAAATTGCTTTAAAGGAGAGTGAAACAAAATATCAGGAACTTTATAACCTTTTGCGGTTGCTTGCCGATACCACTCCCGATATGTTTTGGGCTAAGGATACCGAAAAGCGCTACATTTTTGCCAATAAGGCAATGTGTAATGGTCTTTTAAATGCCGTTGATACTGATGAACCTATTGGTAAAACCGATCTTTTCTTTGCCCTACGTGAAAGGGAGAAACACTCCGAAAATCCAAATTGGCACACTTTTGGAGAGCTCTGCATGGATTCCGATGAGGTAATCCTTAGGGAACTCCGCCCCATGCAATTTGATGAGTTCGGGAATGTGAAGGGTAAATTCCTATTTCTTGATGTACATAAAGCCCCTCTTTTTAACAATGAGGGTAAATTAATAGGAGTTGTTGGAACTGCACGCGATATCACTGAAAAAAAGGAAATAGAAGAAAAACTCAAGCAATCGGAACTGACCTTTAGAGGCATAATAAATAGCATTTCAGAGGCCATTTACATTCAGGATGAAAATGGTGTATTCATGGATGTTAACGACACATCAACACGAATTTATGGTTATCCACGAGAGCACTTCATTGGACGAACACCGGAATTCCTTTCAGCTCCGGGTTACAACAACCTGGAGCATGTGGCTCAATGTGTAAAAAAGGCGTTTGATGGTGAGCCTCAACTGTTTGAATTTTGGGGAATACGGAGCGATGGGACTATTTTTCCCAAAGAGGTTAGCCTTACTCCAGGTTTTTACTTTGGAAGGAAGTGTGTAATTGCCGTGGCACGCGATATTACCGAGCAAAAGAAATGGGAAAAGGAACTGCTCATGGCAAAGGAAAAGGCTGAGGAAAACGATAAGCTGAAATCGGCTTTTCTGGCCAATATAAGTCACGAAATCCGTACACCACTGAATGGCATCATGGGTTTTATTCAGCTGCTGCAAAACCGTAATCTCCCAAAAGATGATTTCGAACAATATCTTGATATCATTGAAAAAAGCGGGGAGCGACTTAATGAGCTGCTGACAGGTCTCATCGATTTGGCTAAAATTGAAGCCGGACAGGTTGATGTAAACATTAAACCTACCAATATTCATAAACTTGTTGAGTATGTCGTAGATTTTTTCACTCCGCAAGCAAAAGCTAAGGGGTTAAAAATTTATAGTAATATAAATTTAAAAACTGAAGGAGGCGAAATTAAAACCGATCCTAATCTGTTACAGGATATACTTTTTAATCTTGTTAAGAATGCAATAAAATATACCCTTGAAGGAAATATATACATAGAATGTGAATTTATAGATAGCTCATTGCAATTCTCTGTTTGCGATACAGGTTTAGGTATTCCACGTGAAAAGCAGCAATTAATTTTTGAGCGTTTTGTTCGTGGAAGTACCGAACTTACCAATCCTATTGATGGTGCTGGTTTGGGCTTGTCAATTGCAAGAGCCTACGTGGAAAAGTTAGGAGGGAGGATTTGGGTGGAAAGTGAACCAGGTTTGGGCTCAACCTTCTACTTTACCATTCCTGTACAGGGAATATCTAAATAGCTGCCTCCAACGGCTTTTATACACGGAGTATCAATTTATAGGGATTCCCAAAGAGTAAGATTCCAAATTCAAGATTCCAGATTCAAAATTCCAAATTCAAGATTCCAGATTTCAGATTGCAGATTCAAGATTCCAGATTTCAGATTAAAAACCTCTGTAATACTAACATCGAACAACAAACAACGAACAACGAACAACGCTTATCAGCCATCAACCATCAACTATGTGTAAGAGGTGAGCACTTTGCATTGAGCCATTGCGCCTGACTACTCGTTAATCCCCCACTGGCTTAACATGTAGGCGTAAATAAAAGCCTGGTCCTTAAGCTGTAAAAATCGACCTGACGATTGGCTATGGCCCAATGACATATCGACCCAAAGAAGTATTTGGTTTGGGCCTGTGTTATTATGTCGCAGTTTTGCCACCCACTTCACTGGCTCAAAAAATTGAACCTGATTATCGTTGTATCCCGATGTAACAAGCATGTTTGGGTAGGGTTGTTTTTTTACCTGGTCGTAAGGTGAATACGATTTTATGTAGAAGTAGAATGTTGAATCGTGAGGGTTTCCCCATTCATTGTACTCAATAGTAGTTAAAGTTTGGGTTGAATCGAGCATCGAGGTGAGTACATCCACAAAAGGAACCTCTGCCACAATCGCCTTGAAAAGGTCGGGGCGCATGTTGGCAACTGCTCCCACAAGTAATCCTCCGGCACTGCTCCCGTGTGCAATTAACTTGGCAGGCGATGTGTAGCCATCGGTAATTAGCTTCTGGGCGCAAGCAATAAAATCGGTAAACGTATTTTTCTTGTTCAATAGCTTTCCTTGGGTGTACCATTGCCTACCCATCTCCTGGCCTCCACGGACGTGCGCAACTGCGTAAACCACTCCCCTGTCGAGTAAGCTAATGAGGTTTGAGTCGAATGTTGTATTTATGGAATAGCCGTAAGCCCCGTAACCATATAAAAGTAATGGTGTGTTAGCATTAAAGCTAATACCTTTCTTGTAAACCAGCGATATTGGAATTTTTTGACCATCGGTTGCAGTTGCCCAAATCCGTTTCGACTCGTAATTTGCAGGCTCAAAGCCTCCAAGTACTTCGTTTTGCTTCAACAGCTGTTTCTGGCGAGTGGCCATATTATACTCATAGGTTGAACCCGGCATGGTGAATGAGGTGTAGTAGTAGTAGTAAAAATTAGTGCTATATTCTGGATTTACTGAAGGTATGGCAGTATAGGCTTCTTCTCCAAAATCGATATAGTGCTCTTCCATACTTTGTAAATCGACCACCCTGACCTTGAGAAGGGCATCGCGGCGTTCAGTTGTAACCAGATGGTTTTTGAACGCTTCCATGGTTAGTATGAGAACCGATGAATCGGAAGGGATTACCTCTTTCCAGTTTTTCAAAACAGGATTCGATACTGGAGCCCTTAGAACCCTGAAGTTTGGCGCTTTAAAGTTGGTTAGAAAGTAAAAGTAATTGCCTGAATGATCAACACTATACTCAAAGTTGTTGTTACGGCTGGTTATCAACCTGAATTTATCCAATGGCCTGTCGGCATTAAGGTACCAGCATTCGCTTGTTTCACCGTTCGATGTTGATATGATTACAAAGCTGAGCGATTTGGTGGGAAAAACGCGGGTGCGAAAGGTGTTATCATCTTCGTTAAACACCAGCACGTCGTCATATGGCTGGAGTATATCGTGCCGGTAAATTGCCGATGGTCTAAGCGTGCTATCCTTGTATGCGTAAAAAACGAAGCGGCTATCCTTAGTCCAGGCAACCTCGCCGGTTGTGTTTTCAATTTTGTGCTCAAGTATTCGTCCCGATGCCAAATTTTTGAAGTAGATGGTGAAAAGTCGTTTTCCTAAAGTATCGACACCGTAGGCCATGATATGGTTATCGGGTGATATATCGATACTTGCAACCTGACAGTAGCGATGTCCTGCGGCAACCTCATTTTCATCGAGTATTACTTCTTCGGGTGTTTTCATACTTCCTTTTCGCCGGCAGTTAATAGGGTAATCCTTGCCCTCCTCGTAACGGATGTAGTAGTAATAACCGTTCATAAAAACAGGAACAGTAACATCTTCGCCTCGTTTACGCGAACGCATTTCCGATATCAATCGTTCTTGCAGCTTTGTCGTGGATTCCATCATGGCGTAGGTATAGGCATTCTCCGAAAGTATATGGTCAATTACCCTTTGCGAATCGCGCTGATGAAGCCAGTGGTAGGAATCGATACGCGTATCTCCAAACATAACCATGAGAGTGTCGTGCCTCTCGGCAACAGGAGGCTTGGGTATTAATGAACAACCCGAAAGCATGATGATAGCTGATAATAGAATAATATTTTTTAGGCTTCGATACATCTGAAATGAAATATTTTAAGTAATCAAATTTATTACAATGATTAGTTTTTACAAAATTGTGGGTAGGTTAAAAGTTAAAAGTTAAAAGTTAAAGGTTCAAGGTTCAAGGTTCAAGATTCCAGATTCAAGATTCCAAATTCAAAATTCCAAATTCAAAATTACAAATTACGAATTAAAGATTNNACAACGAACAACGAACAACAAACAAGGAACAACGAACATCTTTCAACCATCAACCATCAACTATTTTTCCGAACAACGAACAACGAACAACGAACAATGAACAACCATCAACCATCAACCATCAACCATCAACCATCAACTATTTTACAAACAACAGTAAGGGCTTCAAAACCTTAAACTTGTATAATCTCAAAAAATAGGTTAACGTTTTTTTCTTATTCAAAAAGTGTAGTATCTTCGCAAAGTAATTATCATTGCAAAACTAACTTAAATTGATGCCACCATGAAACTTAAAAGTTTACTAGTTGCTGCTATTGCAATACCTGTAATTGTCTCATGCCAAAATTCAAATAGCAAAATTGGCAAGGTTATCCTCCGATCGGAAACCGATAGTTTGAGTTACGCACTTGGCGTTAATATTTCTTCGAGTTTCAAAAATGCTGAACTTGAAGATATTAACTATAAGGCTATGGCTCGTGCCATTCAGGATGTTTATAATCAGGATTCCGGAAAAATTATGATGAACGATGAAGAGGCCATTAAGTACATCCAGGATTTCTTCACCCGTCGTGAGATGCGTTTGGCTCAGGAAAACCTTGAAGCGAGCAACAAGTTCCTTGATGAGAACAAAACGAAAGAAGGTGTAATTGTTGACTCAACCGGATTACAGTATAAGATAATTACCGAAGGTACTGGTCCTATGCCAACAGCTGAAGATGTAGTTAAGGTTCACTATAAGGGAACATTGATTGATGGAACCCAGTTTGATTCTTCGTATGATAGGGGTGAACCTGCACAGTTTAAGTTGAATCAGGTTATTCCCGGATGGACTATCGGGCTTCAGAAGATGAAGGTTGGCTCCAAGTTCATACTTTACATTCCAAGTGATTTGGGTTACGGTGAAAGAGTACGCCAGGGCAGCCCCATTGGCCCTAACCAAGCCTTGATTTTTGAGGTTGAACTGCTCGACATTGTTAAGGAAAACTCACAAAATAAGTAGGTAATTCAATTCCAGTCATATTAACCGGGCTGTACATTCGCCCGGTTTTTTAATCGAATGCACCATGGAAATTCAAGGAAAACTTATTAAAAAACTCGACCAGCAAACTGGTCAGGGGAGAAATGGCTCGTGGGTTAAGCAGGAGTTTATTATCGAAACCCTTGAGCAGTATCCCCGAAAGGTATGTATATCACTTTGGGGCGATAAGGTTAAAGACCTTGAGCCAATTCAGGTAGGCGATCAAATTAAAGCCTCAATCAACATTGAGTCGCGCGAGTTTAACGGTCGGTGGTACACCGATGTGCGTGCATGGCGAATTGAGACTATGGATAGGAGCACTACACCCACCTCTTCGCCTGAGGTGCCCCCATTCAACGAAAATCAAATACTACCACCCGGGGGTGGCAATGATGACGGACTACCCTTTTAGTGGTATATTTGTAATGCTTGTGAATTCAAACATTAAAATTACTTGAACATGGAAGGAATAGAAGAACAGGTACTTAAAAAGTATCTTTTTCTCGAAAACCTTGAGGCGTGGTTTTTAAGCCAGGGTATGAACGAAACCTTTGCTCAGTTTTTCAAGGTTGCCATATCGCTGGTAGCAATCTTTATTTTGGCAATAATAGCCGATTATATTGCTAAACGATTATTCCTGACTGCCATGTCGCAGGTGGCTAAGCGTACTAAAACAAAATGGGACGATGTTTTGGTTGAAAAGCGTTTTTTTCACCGTTTAGCTCACTTTGCTCCTGCAATCGTTGTTTACCTTACGTTAGGAGTTGCACTATACGACTACTCACCCAAGGTAACCTTGTTTTTACAGGCACTCACCAAAATCTACATGATTTTTATTGCTGTCCGTGCTTTTAATGCATTTCTCGATACGGTTAACGAAATCTACCAGGAACAGCCTTTTGCCAAAAATCGTCCCATTAAAGGCTACCTTCAGGTCATAAAAATAATCCTTTACGTTTTTTCAGCTATTCTGGTCATTGGAATAATCATAAATAAGAATCCAGGTTCCATTCTGGTTGGTTTGGGTGCTTCAACCGCAGTGCTTATGCTGGTATTTAAGGATGTTATAACCGGGTTGGTTGCATCAATTCAACTTTCGGCTAATGAAATGCTCAAGATTGGCGACTGGATTGAAATGCCATCGCGCAACCTTGGTGGTACTGTAGTTGATGTTAGCCTTACTACTGTTAAGATACAAAATTTTGACAACACCATTACCACCGTTCCTCCATATGCTCTTATCAATGAGAGCTTCAAGAACTGGCGTGGCATGGAGGAATCGGAAGGCCGAAGGGTAATGAAATCAATAATCATTGATTCCAAAACAGTCAGGTTTTGCGATAAGGAACTCATCCGGAAACTATCTGGGATAAACCTGTTAGCCAACCATTTAAAGGGCATTGATGTTGAAAAAATCACCGAAAACGATCCTATTCATCTCGTAAATTCTGGTGCAAGTACCAACCTGAAACTTTTCACACATTACGTGCAGGAGTACCTAAGCCATCATCCTGAGGTTAATGAAAACTTAACCATGGTGGTAAGCCTGAAGCAACCCGTGGAATATGGAATCCCAATTGAATTTTACTACTTTCTCAAAGAAAAACGCTATGTGCAGTACGAGATTATCCAATCCGAAATACTCGACCACATAATGGCAGCATTGCCTGTTTTCGATCTTAAAATTTTTCAACGGATATCGAGCGACGATATTAGACCTATTACTAAGGGAATTGGGAATATTGATAAGGCTACCTAAAGAGCAGTTAAGCTTAACCTTTGACCCGTTATTACTGATTCCAGATTAACTTACTTCGGCGGATTTCAAGCTGATACCCAAAGCGAATTGGAGGATTGCACGAAAGCACGAAGGCACGATAACACGATAGCACGATGGCACGATAACACGATAGCACGATGGCACGATAGTACGATGGCACGAAAGCACGAAGGCACGAAGGAACGAAAGCAAAATAGCACGACAGAACGAAAGAACGATAGCACGATGGCACGAAAGCACGATGGCACGAAAGCACGATGGCACGACAGCACGAAAGCACGATGGCACGAAAGCACGATGGCACGACAGAACGAAATGGGAGAAATAAGAATGAATCCGGTATAAAAAACATTTTTTATTTTAGCAAAACAAATTATGATGTTAATTGTCAGTATTTTAAAAAATATTATAAAATTTCTTTTAACTTTACGAACTTTATAAACTTTATGAACTTAACGAACTTTATGAACTTTATGAACTTTNNTTATGAACTTTTTAGACTGAACTCAGAATTGTTTTTAAATATTGACCAATGAGTGAACACGAACAATTTATGGATGAGGCCATTAAACTGGCTGTTGATGGTGTTATGGCAGGCGATGGTGGCCCCTTTGGGGCTATTGTAGTTAAAGATGGCAAGATTGTTGGGCGTGGCAATAACCTTGTAACATCAATTAACGATCCAACAGCACACGCTGAAATAATGGCCATTCGCGATGCGTGTAAAAACCTTAATACCTTTCAACTTTCCGGATGCGTTCTTTACACTTCGTGCGAGCCATGCCCAATGTGCTTTGGTGCAATTTACTGGGCCCGACTCGATAAGGTTTACTACTCAGCCAATCGTCATTTGGCTTCGTCTCATGGTTTCGACGATAGCTTTATATACGATGAGGTAAACCTGCCATTCAACCGTCGGCGTATTCCTTTTATCCCTATCAGTTCCGAGAAAGGGATTGTGCCTTTCAGGGAGTGGGATAAAAAGGAGTCCAAAATAAAATACTGATTATCTGTTGTAATACCTATTCTTTGAAATAGATGGTTGAGTCCGGTATAAAAAGCATGTTTTATTTTAGCAAACATGTTAATTGATTAATTATCAGGATATTAATAAATATTTTAAAATTTACATCAATCTCTTATATTCAATACTTTACGAACTTTAAGAACTTTACGAACTTTATAAACTTTATGAACTTTATAAACTTTATGAACTTTATAAACTTTATAGACTGAACTCATGGTTGAATATAACCCTTAAAAAATAGTTTGATATTATGTCAAAATCAAAAAATGTAGCATTGGTTTTGGGTAGTGGAGGTGCACGGGGATTAGCCCATATCGGTGTGATGGAAGAGCTTACCCACCGTGGCTATAAAATTACATCCGTTTCGGGATC
This sequence comes from Bacteroidales bacterium UBA4073, assembly GCA_002383425.1. Taxonomy (GTDB): domain Bacteria; phylum Bacteroidota; class Bacteroidia; order Bacteroidales; family Tenuifilaceae; genus Tenuifilum. The sequence continues at coordinate 19,498 of DFYV01000148.1, forward strand.
ATCTATGGGAGCGTTTGTGGGTGGCTTGCTTGCTGCCAATAGAATTGAAGATTACAAGAAATGGATACTTACCCTCGATAAAATTGATATCCTTACCCTTATCGACTTTACTGTATCGTGGAAGGGTATTATTAAAGGGCAAAAAGTTTTTGAAAAGATGCAGGAGCTGAACATGATTCCTGATATGAACATTGAGGATTTATCCCTTCCTTATACTGCGGTTGCTGTTGATATTATGAATAATCAGCTTGTTGTATTTAACTCTGGCAACCTACAAAATGCCATTCGAGCTTCCATTTCTATTCCCGGCGTTTTCACCCCCATGCCCTACAACGGTACTTTTCTGGTCGATGGCGGAGTGCTATCACCTCTACCCCTGGAATATGTTGAGCGTAAGCCTGATGATTTGCTCGTAGCCGTCGATTTGAATGCCATAATCCCTTATGAGCAGCCTAACGGGCAAGATGGCAAGGTTAAAAGAAATGGTTGGGTAAAGGATAATCCAAGCATTGAACAACTTGTTGCTAAATGGGACAAGTTTTTCGGCCATTCAACGACAAGTAATGAACCCAGTAAAAAAAGTAAACTTTCACCTAAAAGTATTGGTTATTTCGATTTAGCCATGCGTTCGGTACAGCTCATGCAATCGCAGCTAACCCAGTATGCTTTGAAGGTAACCCCACCCGACGTGCTTATCCCAATTTCGAAAAATTCGGCAACCGTCTTCGAATTCTATAGGGCTGCCGAGCTGATAGAGTACGGGCGCAAGCAATGTGTTATAGCATTGGACGAGAAAGGTTTATAAGCTACGCTGCCTGATTGCCTCAAAGAGAATTATACCGGTTGCCACCGAAACATTTAGCGATTGAATTTTTCCTTTCATGGGAATACGAACTATTTCGTGCGAGAGCTTAAGAACATCGGGATGAATCCCGGCATCCTCAGCACCCATTACAATGGCTATTGGTCCGGTTAGGTTTGCTTGGTAGTGCAATTTTTCACCCCTTTCGCTGGCCGAAATAATTCGGTAGCCATAGTCGCGTAGCTGGTGGCAAAGCATTTTTAGGCTACCAACCCTGCATATTGGAATGTTGTACAGTGCCCCTGCCGATGTTTTAATGGCGTCGCTGCCCATGCTGGCAGCACCCTTTGCGGGAACAATAATGGCATCTACACCTGCACACTCAGCAGTTCTTACTATGGCGCCAAAGTTGCGAACGTCGGTAATACTGTCAAGTATAAGTAGCAATGGTGCGCTGGTTTTTTCCTGCAACTGCGGTATGATATCTTCCATTGAATATAGCTCAATGGGCGATGTGAAGGCAATTACTCCCTGATGGTTTTTACTCTTATACTTTGTGAAAGCCTCATTAGATAGATATTGAATGGGAATATTGTGGTGTTCTAGTGTTCCCATTAGCTCTGAAGCCAGGTTTCCGGTTAGTCCCTGACGGACCATCACCTTACTGATTTTTGCGCCGGCATTCAAAGCTTCCAGAACGGCTCTTATACCAAATATTAAGTTTTCAGGGGTTTCCATCGTTATTCGTTTAGGTTGTTTCGTTTTTCCTTCAGCTCCTCAAACTGAGCTGCAAGTTGCTCCCAGTGCTCCATCTTTTGAGCAAGGTCGGCTTTTCTGGTCTCATAGAGTTTAAAAAAATCCTTGCTTGAAGGGTTGATGCCATGGGCTATTGGATCTGAAAGTTTTATATCGATTTCCGAAATATCCTTTTCAATTGAGAGAATTTCCCTTTCAACTATTTCGATCTGCGTTTCAATACGTCGGATCTGCCTATCAATTTCCTTTCGTTCGGCCCACTGAATTTTTTGGTTCGATGTTTTACTCCCTATATTTTTGCTCTTTTGTTCCACCTGTTTGCGTTCCAGCTCTTTCAGGCTGTCGAGTTTTTTGCGTTGCAAAAAGTCATATATTCCCCCAAGGTGTTCATTAACGCTGCCGTTGGTGAATTCGTAAACCTTATCGACCAGACCATCCAGGAAGTAGCGATCGTGCGACACAACGATCAGGGTGCCGTTGAATGCCCTAAGGGCATTCTTGAGCACATCCTTAGAGCGTATATCAAGGTGATTGGTGGGCTCATCCAGCACTAGTAGGTTGTATGGCTGAAGCATGAGCTTAGCCATGGCGAGCCTGTTCCTTTCACCCCCTGAGAGCAAGCTAACGCGTTTATCAACCTCTTCGCCACGGAAAAGGAATGCCCCCAGAATATCGCGCATGCGCGTGCGTATATCGCCCACTGCCACCATATCGATGGTTTCAAGTACGGAGAGTGAGCCATCGAGCAGTTCGTCCTGGTTCTGGGCAAAGTAACCAATGGCAACATTGTGCCCTATTTTCAGGTAACCATCAAAATCGAGTTCCCCAGCAATAATGCGGCTCATTGTTGTTTTTCCCTCGCCATTACGCCCAACAAAGGCCACCTTTTGGCCCCGCTCAATGGTAAAATGTACATCGGAAAATATCAATTTATCCCCAAATCTTTTAGCAACATCTTTGACCTCAACAACCACATCACCCGACCGGGGAGCTTCCGGGAAACGGATATTTAGTGAAGCAGTATCTTCTTCATCAACTTCAATTATATCCATGCGTTCAAGCATTTTAATGCGCGACTGCACCTGAACGGATTTGGTTGGTTTATAGCGGAACCTGTCGATAAATTCCTGGGTATCCTCAATCAACTTTTGTTGGTTACGGTAGGCTGCCAGCTGCTGCTGGCGACGCTCGCGACGCAACTCTACATAGTTCGAGTAAGGAACCTTGTAATCGTAAATATTACCCAGCGAAATTTCAACCGTGCGTTGGGTAACATTATCGAGAAATGCCCTGTCGTGTGAGATGAGCAGCAATGCCCCCTGAAAGTTTTTGAGGTAATCCTCTAACCATTGAATCGATTCGATATCGAGATGGTTTGTAGGCTCGTCTAAAAGCAATACCTGTGGGTGTTGCAATAAAATTTTAGCCAGTTCAATACGCATGCGCCAACCACCACTAAACTCGCTGGTTTGTCGGGTAAAATCAGTACGCTTGAATCCTAACCCTAAAAGGATCTGCTCGGCACGAGCATCGGCCGTATCACCTTCAAGTAGGGCATATCGGTCGTTTAATTCTGTTAGCTTGCTTATCAGGTCAAGGTATTCCTTACTTTCGTAGTCGGTGCGGTTTGCAATTTGCTCCGAAATATGATTGATATCATTTTTAATCTGAATTATTTCAGTAAAAGCTTTACGTGTTTCATCAATTACCGTTTTTCCCAAAGCTAACTTCATTTGCTGCGGTAAATAACCCAACCTTACGTGGGAGGGTAACGAGATGCTCCCTTTAGTGGGCTGCAATTCGCCAGCTATTAACCTCAGCAGAGTGGTTTTACCTGCTCCATTTTTACCAACAAGCCCAACCCGTTCATCGCTGTTTAGCTGAAAGCTAATACCCTTAAAAAGGTCGAAACCGCCAAAACTCAGCGTAAGATTATTAACCGAAATCATTATGTGTAAATAGTAATGCGGGGCAAAGTTAATAAAATGGGTTAATTTACATTGGCCTGTTTTAGGTTAATTCTTATGTTGAGGTGTTAAGGAAAGGATAAAGGTTAAAGGATAAAGGTTCAAAGTTCAAGGCTTGCCCTGAGTGAAATCGAAGGGTTTAAGATTCAAAATTACGAATTACGAATTACGAATTACGAATTAAAGATTCCTTTCTCCGAACAACTAACAACGAACAACGAACAACTTTTATATAACTTCCAGTTATTTTTCT
>DFYV01000134.1 GCA_002383425.1 Bacteroidales bacterium UBA4073
TCGTGCTATCTCTCAATCGTGCGTATTTTTGGTTTGCATGCAATGAAAGAGACTTTTCGGAGGTGACTCAGTAATAAAGTAAAAAAGAGGGAGTGTTGGATTACCCCCTCCATCATATATGAAAAAATTAGAAAAGCCCGGTAATCACCCCGTTGCTGTCCACGTCGATGCGTTCAGCTGCGGGCTCATCGGGTAAGCCTGGCATGCGCATTATCTGACCAGTAATTGGTATAACGAAACCAGCGCCGGCTGCAATTTCAATTTCCCTTACTGTTACCACAAAATCTTTAGGGCGTCCAAGTAGGTCAGGGTTATCGGAAAGGGATTTTTGGGTTTTGGCTACGCAAATGGGTAACTTGTCGAGACCCAATGAGTAAACCTTCTTTAAATCCTCTTTGGCTTGTGCTGTGTAATCAACTGCCTCGGCACCGTAAATCTTTTTGGCCAAAGTTTCAACCTTAGCCTCGGGTGTCCAATTCCAGTCGTAAAGAGTTTTGTGCTGGTATGGGCAGTTCATGGCAATGGTGTTAACAATTTTTGCCAGTTCAATAGCCCCTTCGCCCCCTTTACTCCAAACGTCAACATCGGAAACCTGAACATTCATTTCCTGACAAACGCTCTTAACGTAATCGATTTCCTCGTTGGTATCGGAAGTGAAGCGGTTAATGGCAACTACGGGGCAAATACCAAACAGCTTCATGTTTTCAATATGCTTTTGAAGGTTGGCTACGCCACGTTTTAATGCTTCAACGTCGGGTTGTGTTAACTCCTTTATGGATTTACCGCCGTGGTATTTTAACGCCCTGACAGTGGCAACAAGTACTACTGCACTTGGCTTTAACCCTGCATACTGGCATTTGATGTCGATAAACTTTTCAGCTCCCAGGTCAAATCCGAATCCGGCTTCGGTAACCACATACTTGCTGAGCGATAGCCCCATCTTTGTTGCTAACACTGAATTGGTACCCTGGGCAATATTTGCAAAAGGTCCGCCATGGATAATAGCGGGAGTCCCCTCAATGGTTTGAACAAGATTTGGCATAATGGCATCGCGAAGCAAAGCGGCCATGGCTCCTTCCGCTTTCAGGTCGCGGGCATAAACTGGCTTTTTGTCGTAAGTGTAGCCCACAAAAATGTTACCTAATCGGCGTTTAAGGTCATCTATATTTTCGGCAAGGCAAAGAATTGCCATAACCTCTGATGCAGCGGTGATGTCGAACCCAGATTCGCGGGGTACTCCATTGGCTGTTCCTCCCAGTCCAACTATGATGTGGCGGAGCGAACGGTCGTTCATGTCCATTACCCTTCTCCACTTAACCGTACGGGGATCGATGCCAAGCGATCGTTTTTTGCTCTGAACGTTATTGTCGATAAGTGCTGCCAAAAGATTATGGGCTCTTTCCACAGCATTGAAATCACCGGTGAAGTGTAGGTTGATGTCTTCCATGGGGAGCACCTGTGAGTATCCGCCTCCGGTTGCCCCTCCTTTGATTCCAAATACCGGGCCTAACGATGGCTCACGGAGTACCACCGTTGTTGGCTTGCCAATTCTATTCAATCCTTGTGCTAATCCTATGGAAACGGTGGTTTTGCCTTCACCGGCAGGTGTTGGCGAAATGGCCGATACCAGTATGAGCTTGTTCTGCTCGTACTTTTCCTTATCGATATACTTCAAGGGGATTTTGGCCTTGTATTTCCCGTAAAGTATCAAATCGTCGGGGTCGATTCCCAGATTACCTGCAATTTCGGCAATGGGCTTCATCTTGGCTTCATGTGCAATTTCAATGTCTGTTTTCATATCGCATAAAAAATTTAAGTTATTCCGGTAAATGGTAAACATCAACCTATTTAGATTATCCTACATAGGTACTTATAGTTACCATTAACAAGATATAGCTACTTTTGTTTTCAAACAACTTTGCTTAGGGTTTATACCTTGACTTGTTAAGGATTTCCTGATAATTGTTTATATTCATAAGCCCTGATAGATCGATGTTCTCGTTTCGTTCCATAAAACGTTCAACAATACGGTAACCTATCCATACTACAGCCCGCCCAGGCGATTCCTGTGGAAATCCCGAAGTAAATGGGGCATCGTTGACCATCTTATTGATGTCAACCGTGTTGGTGGTAAACAGCAGCTTGTTTTCAATCAGGTGGGTCCACATGGCCTTCTCGTTTTTCACACACCAGCTGTACTGTTGCGGTGTGAATCCAAAAATTAGCGAGTCCGGTTGGTGGGGTAGCATTCGCTTGGTGAGGTACATGATTTGGCCCTCATAAATCATGTTGCTTAACAGGTTGTTCAGCGAGTCGTGAAAAGGGAAAACGTTGTATAGCCACGCCCTCATTATATCCGAAGGAATTTTTGCCGGTTGCATTTTGTACTGTTGGTAAAGGGGAATTCCCAGTAAGCTATACTGGGTGGTGTTTTTCCCTAGGTAGCGATCTAAACCAACAGCCACCAGGCTGTCGTCAACTGCAAGCGACAGGTTGTATCCTGATATAAAGGTGTACACTCCTGGGATGGGCTTCTGTGGGAAAAAGGTTGCATAGCGTGCAAACGCACCTCGAACTTCATCCTCAAAACTGGCATTGGTTGGAAAGGTTTTGCTAACCATTCGGTTTGCATTCTGCACCATGGTATCGGTTATGAACATCTTCAGGTAATTGTAAAAGTCGGGTGAGTCGCTTTTGCCAATTCGAATTATTCCTTCAGTGAACAGCTTGCTGAAATTGGGATACTTTTTAGCTAATTCGGAGTAACCACTTTCAATGCTTTCGGGTGCAATGGAAAAAAGGTCTTTTTCGAACCGTATAATTGGTACCGGGTCAATCCCTTTTGGGGGCTTTACTGAATCAAATCGGTCTTGTTTACACGATTGAATGGCTAAAACGCTGACTACAGCTACTATCCACCTGTTAATCATTGCATTCAAATTTTAAGACTTTCCCAAAGATAGTAAAATAGTTTATGGTTGATGGGTGATAAGCGTTGTTCGTTGTTAGTTGTTCGTTGTTCGGGAAAAATAGTTGATTGTTGATAGTTGATGGTTGATGGCAANNTTCGTTGTTCGTTGTTCGGAAAAAGGAATCTTTAATTCGTAATTCGTAATTCGTAATTCGTAATTCGTAATTCGTAATTTTGAACCTCGAACCCTGAACTTTTGTCTCTTCTGCTGTATCGGTTGATAACCTGTTAGTAACCTATTGTAAAATGTGGAAAATAGTTGGTGACGTAATTTTCAGCAAGCCTTTCCTTGCCCTATCTTTGCCCTATAAAACTAATGAGAATGGTGGGAGAAAAGGGTAACAAACCGAAAAAGGCATTCACCCCAGTTAAGCCCATAGGGTCGGAGCTGGGAAAGGTGCCCCCTCAGGCAGTCGATATTGAGCAGGCCGTTCTTGGCGCCATAATGGTTGAAAAAGATGCGGTGATTATAGCCAGCGAGATATTACAACCCGAGTGTTTTTACAAGGAACATCACCAGGTAATTTTTAAGGCCATACAGGATTTATCGACAAGGTTAGAGCCCATCGATATTTTTACAGTTACCGAGGAGCTACGCAAGCAGGGGAAACTCGATGAGATAGGAGGCGCATCGTATATCACCGAGCTTTCATCGAGGGTGGGTTCGGCAGCTCACCTTGAGTATCATTCTAAAATTATTGCCCAGAAGTACATTCAGCGGGAACTTATCAGGGTGGCTACCGATATTGAACGCCGTTCGTTTGAGGATGATGTAGATGTTGATGAGCTGCTCGACTACTCGGAGATGGAACTCTTTAAGGTGGCCGAAGGTAACATTAAAAGCGATACCCAGCCCATAAGTAACATCGTGGTTAAGGCGTTTAAACAGATTGAGGAGGCAGGGAAGCGCGAGGACGGGCTAAGTGGGGTACCCTCGGGTTTTACCGATTTAGATAGGCTTACATCGGGATGGCAGAAATCAGATTTAATCATTGTTGCTGCACGCCCGTCGATGGGGAAAACTGCATTTGTGCTTTCCATGGCACGCAACATGGCTGTGGAATACGATGCGTCCGTTGCATTCTTCTCCCTCGAGATGTCGAACCTGCAATTGGTAAACCGTTTAATCATTGCCGAGTCGGGAATCCCTTCGGAAAAGATTCGCAATGGTAGGCTTACTCAGGATGAGTGGACCCAGCTTACCGTGAAAACCAAGCAGCTGGCCGATGCCAAAATTTTTATTGACGATACCCCGGCACTTTCAATATTTGAGCTTAGGGCTAAATGCCGTAGGCTAAAGGCACAGCACAACATCGGGATAGCTATTATCGACTACCTTCAGCTAATGACTGGTGCTTCCGATGTCAGGGGTAACCGTGAGCAGGAGGTTAGTACCATATCGCGTTCCCTTAAAGCTATTGCCAAGGAACTCGATATACCCATTATTGCACTCTCGCAGTTGAACCGTTCGGTGGAAACCCGTGGAGGGAACAAGCGCCCTCAACTTTCGGACCTGCGCGAGTCGGGTGCCATTGAGCAGGATGCTGATATGGTTATATTCATCCACCGCCCCGAGTACTACGGTTTTAGTGTTGACGATGAGGGCAATTCAACCCTTGGCATTGCCGAAATAATTGTTGCTAAGCACCGTAACGGTGCCGTGGACGATGTTAGGCTCCGCTTCCAAAAGGAAATGGCCAAATTTACCGACTTCGACGACACGGAGTTCATCTCTAAATCGGTTACTCCAGCCTTTACCTCCTCGGCTCCCGTTACCTTTAGTTCCAAAATGAATAATGACCCTATCGACGATTTTACCTATAATCCCAATAAGGGAATTGATAATACCAATATACCATTTTAGCGCTACAGAATTTTAGTAATTTCATTTAACGCCCTCACCTCAAAGGTAACTTTGGTTTGGTGAGGTTTTTTTTTGGGGTTGAAGTATATCTGGTCAATCCCGAATTTTTTTGCCCCAACAATATCTACCTCCAGGTCATCGCCAACCATTATACTTTCGCTCTTACGGGCATTGGCTTTTGATAGTGCATACCCGAATGCCCTTTTGTCGGGCTTATGAAAGCCCGAATGCTCCGATGTTACAACCCACTCAAAGTATTTATCGATGTCACTCCTTTGCAGCTTGGGCAGCTGAACCTCTTTGAATCCATTCGATATCACATGCAGCTTGTATTTGTTTGACAGATAATCAAGGATTTCGCGAGTATCGGGAATAAGGGCAGTTTTTAGGGGCATTATGGTTAAATACTCATCTCCCAGAGTCTGGGCAAGTGGTTTGTTTTCAATACCATACTCAGCCAGCGTTATCTCAAATCGCTTGTATCGTAAAACATCCTTGGGTAACTCCCCTTTCAGGTATTTTTCCCATAGGTAGTGATTGTTCTGGTTATAACATTCAATAAATGTTTCGGGGTTTGGGAAGGCAACTTCTAATGTATGGTTGATGTAAAGATCAGTAAGCGCATCGCGCATGTTTTGTTCAAAATCCCATAGCGTTCTGTCCAAATCGAAGAAAATATGCTTGTATGCGTTATGCTTGAAAAAAAAATTGAGCATCATCGGTTAATTTTTTGCACAAAAATAGTGATTGCTAACATTCGTTGCTCGTTGTTCGTTGTTCGGGGAAATAGTTGATGGTTGATGGTTGATGGTTGATGGTTGATGGTTCAATGTTCATGGTTCAAAGTTCATGGTTCATGGTTTACGTTTCACAGTTCACGGTTCACGTTTCACTTTACATTCCGCATTGAGTCATTGCGCTTAACTTTAAAGTAGATTTGTGTCAGGTATTTTAGTATTAGGTAGTTCAGTGTTTTTCTACATTTATGGTAGAACATCCATATCGGAATACAAGGATTGTTGATCGAATATCATTAATTGCTAAATTTGTAAAAAAAATATGCGAGTTATTCGAAGAATACTAATTGCCGTAGTGGTAATTTTGGTTGCTATTGGAGCCTTCCTTTACTGGGGAACCTACGAGGAGGGTGTAATGGCGGGCAAAGTAATTCGTATTAGCCAGAAAGGCGTAATTTTTAAAACTTACGAGGCCAAACTGGGGCTGGAGTCATTTGGAGCCTTGAGGGGAACAAGCCCAATAGCCGAAACGTTCGATTTTTCGGTTGAGCGAGGCAACGATTCCCTTGTCAGGGCCATTGAACAGGTTGCCTTGACCGGCGAAAGAGTTAACGTTCATTTCAAGAAGCGATACGTAAGAGTTCCGTGGAGGGGAAATACACGTTACTTTGCTACCAGAATTGAAAGGATCAAGCAAGAATAAAAAAAGGCAGCCTGAAAGCTGCCTTTCTTATGGCATACTGAAAGAATCTTAAAAATCTCTTTTCCCTCCGCGGCCACCACCACGGCTATCGCGACCCTCACGGTTATAGCCACCGCGACGCTCACCGTATCCACCGCCACCACCACGACGTTCACGGCTAAAGCCTCCGCTGCGGGGTTTATCGGTTTTGGGTTTTGCTTCCGATACGCTAATTACCTTGCCATCGTATTCGGCACCGGTAAGTTCTTCGATTGCAGTCCGGGCCTCATCGTCATTGGCCATCTCAACAAAGCCGAATCCTCTCGAACGCCCTGTTTCTCTGTCAGTAATTACTTTGGCCGAGGTAATCTGGCCATACTCTTCAAAAAGTTGCCTTAGGTCGTCATCGTTAATACGGTAACTCAGACCTGACACGTAAATGTTCATACACTAAAATTAGATTGTGATTGATAAATAAAATTGTTTGTTAACTGAGGTCTTGCTTAACCGAAGTTTTGTCGGGAATCGGCTAGATACGGCAAAATATTCTTAGTTGAAGCGTTTCTCAATTCGTTACAAAGATAAGTGAATTAATTTAATTATCACCTTTTTGGGAAAATATTTTTTGGATGCACTAAGGTAAGAAAAGGTTAAAAGTTAAAAGTTCGAGGTTCGTGGTTCAAGGTTAAAGGTTAAAAGTTAAAGGTCCAAAATTCAAAATTCATACTTCTAAATTCTAAATTCTAAATTCTAAATTCCAAACTTCTTGTTTTACCATCAACCTTCAACCATCAACCATCAACTTTTTTCCCGAACAACGAACAACAAACAACGAACAACTAATATCCGTCAACCGTCAATGCTGGGAGTACTAAAATAGATTTACCTGGTAGCCTCCTCAAGCTTGCGCATGATAGAAAAGATAAAAATGGCCGATAGCAAGCAGCAAACTACCAAAATTCCCCAAAAAGCCCATAAGGGTAATTTATTCCAAAATATTCCTATAATTCCTACTCCATAGTTTCCAATTGCTGTTGCCGCAAGCCAACCTCCTTGCATTAAACCTTTATACTTTGGCGGAGCTACTTTTGAAACAAATGATATTCCCATAGGACTGAGGAATAATTCCGCAATAGTTAAAATAAAGTAAGTGTTAATAAGCCAATATGGCGAAATTAGCACTTCAGCAGGGGCACGAACCTCATCAATTTCCTTCGGCGAATAACCAATAAGCTGCAATGATCCAATAGCCAACACAATAAAGCCAATGGCAGTTATTATCATGCCGATTCCTATTTTTCTTGGAGCAGAAGGTTCTTTCCCTTTTTTTGCAAGGTAAGCGAAGAAACTAACAATTATTGGGGTTAATGCAACAATAAAGAATGGATTAAAGTGTTGGAATTTCTGTGGCGTAAACGGATTCATTTCTTTATATCCTGCAAAAAATGAATCGGGGTTACTATTTTCAATTCCAAAGAAGCTTAACCCTTCGATTCTCAGTATCGCCAATAACGAAAATACAATAAAAGAAACCAATGCGATTATCTTGTATTTTACACTGCTCCTTGGTTTCAAAATAAAGTAAATACTACCCAATGCTAATGCAATAGGAAGTAACCCGAATAAATCAAACCAAATATTAGTGTATTTACCTACTTGCCCCACAGTGTAGTCACGTGCAAAGATGGTCATGGCCGCTCCATTTTGGTGAAATGCCATCCAGAAGAATATTACTACAAAAAATACCATGCCAAGAGCATATAATCTGTCCTTAATTTGTTTAGGGGTAAGTTCCACCATTTGACTTTTCAGATTAACATCTTTTGCTTTTTGTGTTTCTGTTATATCGGCAGACTTGTAATATTTCTTGAAACCCCAGAAAATTATCATAGAGGCAATTAAGCTGATGCAGGCAACTCCAAAAGCCCAATGGTACGATTCACTTAACGTGTTTATATATGTTGTACTAAAATTAGTCAGGTCACCGACATACCCTTGCTGTGCTGCAAGTGATGTTAGTTTTTCCGATACAGTTACCCCATCAATAATTTCATGTCCTTTATTTTCCAGAAATTTATGGGCAAGTGCAGGTATGTCAGCATTATAGAAAAATCCTTTTTTGTTAAGTATCCAATTGCTCACAGCATCGGCAGCGGTTGGAGCAAACATGGCACCAATATTTATCCCCATGTAAAAAATATTGAAAGCAATGTCCCTGTTCTTGCTGTATTTTGGGTCGTCGTAAAGATTTCCAACAAGTGCTTGAAGGTTACCCTTAAAAAGTCCCGTTCCTAATGAAATAACGGCCAGTGCAGTAAAAATAAGGACTTTGCCACCATCCATTGGTGTTGGAATTGCCAGTAGAATGTACCCTAAAAACATTACCACTAATCCCATACTTATGGTTTTCCCATAGCCAAAAACTTTATCGGCAAGTATTCCGCCAATTAGAGGCATGAAGTAAACAAACGCCAGGAATATTCCAAATATTTGGGTTGCTCCTGCTGCGGTGTATCCATATTTTGCTTGAAGGAATAGCGTGAAAATGGCGAGCATGGTGTAGTATCCAAATCTTTCGCCCATGTTGGCAAAAAACGCTACTAATAGTCCTTTAGGATGATTTTTTAGCATATTATTGGTTTTTGGTTTGTGTTTACTCTTTTCAGATTGACAAAAATAGTTTATTAAGGTTTATTTCCAAATTTTAAAAAAATGTTGTATAGCTATTTTGTTAAGTTTATTTTACCTTATCAATAATAAAATCTCACAACTCATCGATTTTTATTTGTAAAACTCAGTTCACCTCAAGCAAAAAAATTAGTAAATTAGCGGGATACCATTTAGCCATGAAAGTATTTAGGACCAACCAGATCAAAGCTATTGATGATTACACCATTGAACATGAGCCAATTGAATCGATCGATTTGATGGAACGGGCAGCAACAGCCCTCTTCACATGGTTTAGCAATAGGTATAGCGAGAATCATCAGGTAAAGATTTTTTGCGGACCCGGAAATAATGGGGGCGATGGAATGGCTCTGGCACGACTGCTGATTATCGCAGGTTTTAAAACGCACACCTTCTACTTAAAGTCCGATAGCTACACCTCGAATTTTACGTTAAACCTTGAAAGGCTAAAGGGGTTGACCAGTGAGGTGCATTTAATAAAAAATCACTCCGATTTCCCGGCAATATTACCGGGCGATCTTGTAATTGATGCTCTTTACGGCTCAGGCCTTAGTCGGCCGGTTGAAGGGATGGCGGCTCAGCTAATTGAACACATCAACTCTTCGCATGCTAAGGTTATTTCAATTGATATCCCTTCGGGGCTTTTTGGCGAAGCCAATCCGTTCCCTAATACCAATCCGGTAATCAAGGCCGATTACTGCCTCAGCTTTCAGTTCCCCAAGCTGGCTTTTTTCATGCCAGAGAACGAGCAATTCGTTAAGCAGTGGGCAGTGCTTCACATCGGTTTGCACCCATTAGCCATTGAAAATACGCCAACGTCATACTTCTATACTGTTGCTAACAGCATTAGGGCCGAACTTTTTAGGCTATCAACCTTTGCCCATAAGGGAACCTTTGGGCATGCGTTAGTATTGGCCGGCTCGTATGGTATGATGGGCGCCGCTTGCCTTTGTGCAAAATCGGCTATCAGAAGTGGCACCGGATTGGTTACCATGCACGTTCCTGAAATTGGATATCAAATTGCCCAGCTTGATGTTCCTGAGGCCTTGACCAGTGTTGATAGCAGCGATACTCACCTGACAGAATTTCCGACATTGGAAAGGTATAATGCAATTGCTGTTGGGCCAGGAATTGCTCAGAGTAGCGATACAGGCGAAATGCTGTTTAAGCTGATCAAATCATCACGGGCACCATTGGTAATTGATGCCGATGGGCTTAATTTGCTTTCGCGTAATATCGATATTTTAAGTGATGCAAAGGCTCAGGTAATTCTTACCCCACACCCCGGCGAATTCGACAAACTTTTTGGCAAATCGCAAAATAGCTGGCAAAGACTTGAACTTGCCAGTGAAATGGCTAAAAAATTCAATGCTATTATTGTGTTGAAAGGCGCTTACACAAGGGTTGTTTTACCTAACGGTAATGTGCACTTCAACTCCACGGGAAATCCAGGCATGGCCACTGGTGGGAGTGGCGATGTGCTCACCGGTATTATTACCGGTTTGTTGGCTCATGGGCTATCCCCAACCGATGCCGCCATTACAGGCGTATTCATCCATGGTCTTGCTGGCGATCTGGCCGCTGACGATTTTGGAAAAATTAGCCTATGTGCTTCTGATATTGTAAGCTATATTTGTAAAGCATTCAACCACATTACTAAAAACAATGAGTAAAAAAATTTTCATTGCATGGCTTGCGCTTGCTTTAGTAGGCTGTAACAGCAAAACCATTCAGGTTGTTCCATTACAAAATCAAGTCGATGGTAAAGTAGCTGTTTACTACACTTTACCCCGAACCGTTATATACATAAGGGTAATTTGTATTCAAAATGAGTATATCCCTGGACCCTATGCCGATTACGCAACAAAATTTTTAGGAATTGAGGGTGTAAGTAATACTCCAAAGATTGAATACTCCATCGAAAAGGTAGATATTGAAGCCCAATCGGAATCTGACCCAAAAGCAATGTTTGCGGTTTACCCTTCGGGTAAGGGATATGGAAACTTTCTGGCACTATCACAGGAAGGATTAATCTTACCTGTGAACAAAAACATTAATGGCAAAAGCATATATTTGGAACAGGAACGCAGCGATTTAGATGGGATTGTTTATAAAGATTTATCCCCTAATCCGTTTATTGCGCAAGAAAATTCAACATTTTATGGTCGCACCTTACGCGATAGCGTTTACGTAAGAGTTCCCATACAGCGTTCGGTAACCGTCGAGAAAAACATGGAAGAAAAGGCCCAAGAGGCAGCCGATTTTATTTTCAACATCCGAAAAAAAAGACTCGATTTTCTCACCCCCGATATCGACCATCCCTTTACTGGCGATGCCTTGCAGCTAATTCTAAATGAACTTCAACGGTTGGAGGATGAATACCTTGCCCTGTTCATTGGGAAAAGGTTTGCTCATAGGATTACTCAGGTTTTTAGCTATATCCCGTCAAACCCGGAGGGTGAAAGTGCAATCCTATTCCGATTTTCGGAAAGTAAGGGTATCTTGCCCGCAACCGATCTTTCTGGGAGACCTATCATTGTTGAGCTCGATCAACCCGAATACCCCGAAGCCCTCGATGCCGTTAAGAGCAGTATCGAAACCTTAACATCAAAGGCAAACCTTGATAGATTTTACTACCGTATTTCCTTTGGAACAAACATCCGCATTGCCGATGGAAAACAGCAACTTATTGCAAAGCGGTTAAACGTTTACCAGTATGGTGTTTTAGCTCAGCTGCCTGTAAACTTTCCTGAAAAAAATAATTAGGGTTGGGTCACCTTACTATTGAGTTTACCGGTAAAATTTGCCCTGAAGTTCTCCCAGCTCTGGGTTTTGTATGCTTCACTTTCGATGTAGGCCATTATCGGTTCAAGTTGATCGGGGGTTAGATAACCGGAAATGTAGGTTATGAGGTTGTTATTTTCGTCCATAAATACTATGGAAGGGTACGATAAGCGCCCCTGTAAAAGGGCAATGGCAAACTCGTGGGGGCTTCGTGGACCACGGCCAGTGCTTTTGTAAACCTTACCTTTATATATGATCTCCTTTGTTCCCTCGGCGTTGAACTTAACCGCATGAAATTTTGTGGCAAGGTAGGTGGCAATTACAGGGTTTGAAAAGGTGTTTTCATCCATCTTTTTACACCACCCGCACCAATCGGTATATACATCGATAAATATTTTTCGCGGAGTTTTGGCGTTTGCTTCAAACGCTTTATCTATTTCAATCCAGTTTACTTTATCATTCTGGGCATGAGTTGTATAGGATGATATTAAAGAGATGCCAGCAATTAGTAATCCAATTTTACTTTTCATAGCCGTGGTTTTGGTTAGCAGAAAATTTTATCAAAGTAATGCGTTAGAAGTTATTTAGTATCGTCATATTTGAATCCCCTCCGAAAAGTCTCTTTCATTGCATGCGAACCAAAAATACACACGATTGAGAGATGGCACGATGGCACGAGTTTACAATGAAATGNNTCCCGTAGAGACTTAATATTAGTAGAAAATTTGCATTACGTAATTCAAATAGTTCCGATAGGTACGTTACAAATTTCGCTGATGTGCTAATGTGTTGATGTGCTAATTCGTTAATCATCTCATCATCTTATTAATAATTATAGTGTTTGCGTTTATGTAAAATGTGGGTTTCATCTCTGTTAATAATTCATGCCTTCGTTCTTTCGTGCTATCGTGCTATCGTGCTATCGTTCCTTCGTGCTATCGTGCTATCGTGCTTTCGTGCTATCGTGCTATCGTGCCTTCGTGCTATCGTGCTATCGTGCTTTACGGATCAGACTCATCTTTATACCAGGTAGAGTAAAACAGGTAGTTACGGGCTATCCTTTCGTTGGTTTCGCGGCTTAACTCCGGATCAACCTTTTTCACAAAACGTGCGGGCACCCCGGCATAAACGCTCGATGGTTCAACCACCGTATTTTCTAAAACTAAAGCATTAGCGGCAATAATTGCTCCCTCGCCAATGCTGGCATTATCCATAACCGTGCAACCCATTCCGAGCAATGCACCGTTAAATACTATGGCGCCATGCAGTATTACCCCATGACCTATTGAAACATCATCGCCAACGCTAATGGTGGTTTTCTGGTAAGTTGTATGCAGAACTGCATTATCCTGAATGTTTACCCTATTGCCTATCCGAATTGAGTTAACATCGCCGCGCAGCACTGCTCCATACCAAATGCTACAGTCGTCGCCTATTTCAACATCACCAATAATAACTGCCGTTTCTGCAATAAAGCAGTTCCTCCCAATTTTTGGGGTAAATCCCCTTAAAGGTTTGATTATTGCCATACCTTTTGTAATTTACCGCAAAATTATAATTTACTAACAACTATCGTGTCCGTTGAGTTCAAAAAGTTTGTAAAGATTAGGTTTTACGGTAATCTAAATGATTTTTTGCCCGTTGCAAAACGCCAGAAGGTGCAGCGCATGGGTTTTTGGGGAACTCCAACTGTAAAGGATTTAGCGGAATCGCTTGGGGTTCCGCATGTCGAAATTTACTTAATTTTAAATGATAGCATACCGGTTAATTTTGACCATCGTCCTGTTGAGGGGAGTTTAATTTCGTGCTACCCGAGGTTTACATCAATTCCCATATCGGGAATAGCCCTTCGACCCGATTTTGAGGTACCGCCAAGGTTTGTGCTCGATGTTCACTTAGGCCGTCTTGCGGCATTCCTGCGTTTCTGTGGTATCGATACCCTTTACGATAGGACATACATCGATAACGAGATACTTACCATTGCACAAACCCACAACCGTACCATACTCACACGCGATAAGGGAATTTTACGTAATGGTAAAGCCTATTACGGCTATTTTATCAGGAATACAAACCCCCAACGTCAGCTTGCCGAGGTTGTGGATTACTTTGATCTCACCCCTTACTTCAATCCATTTTCTCGATGTTCGTTGTGCAATGGTGAACTGGAGAGGGTTGAAAAATTTGAAGTTCGAACTTTAGTCCCTGAAAATACCTTCCGTGTTTACAACGATTTTTTCCGGTGTAAAAGTTGTGGCCAAATATACTGGGAAGGATCTCATTTTGAAAGGATTACCGCTATGCTGAAACCATTTCGCCTGTGAGGGTATTTTAAAATGTAAAGGATAAAGTTCAAGGTTCGAGGTTCAAGGTTCAAGGTTCAAGGTTCAAGGTTCAAAGTTCAAAATTCCAGATTCCAGATTCCAAATTANNCGAATTACGAATTACGAATTAAAGATTCCTTTTTACGAACAACGCGAACAACGAACAACCATCGTTAAACGTTAATCGTTAAACGTTAACCATTTAGAGGTTTGATGTTCAAAGTTCAAGGTTCAAGGTTTAAAATCAAGTTAAA
>DFYV01000099.1:0-5140 GCA_002383425.1 Bacteroidales bacterium UBA4073
CGTAATTCAAATAGTGCCGATAGGTACGTTTCAAATTTTGCTGATGTGCTAATGTGCCGATGTACTAATTCGTTATTCATCTCATCATCTAATTAAAATAATTATTGAGCCCAGTCTAAAAAGGTATTCTCGTCATTGCGAGCGAAGCGAAGCAATCTATATCTCTTTGAACAACAGATTGCTTCGTCGTGCCTCCTCGCAATGACGCGTTTGCTTTTGGCCTTTTTTGACTGGACTTATTTATAGAATAATATTGATACGTGCGAAACATTAGTTATTTATTTCTTATTCAAACCTTAAACCTCTCCATTATGCCTTCGTGCCTTCGTTCTATCGTGCTATCGTGCTATCGTGCTATCGTGCCTTCGTTCTATCGTGTCTTCGTTCTATCGTGCCATCGTGCCCTCGTGCTATCGTGCTATCATGCCCTCGTGCCTTCGTGCCTTCGTACCCTCGTGCTATCGTGCTATCGTGCTATCGTTCCTTCGTGCTATCGTGCTTCTCGGAGCATCCTTATTATTGGAGTAGGAGTTCAAAATCGGTGGTTAATGGTTGGTTTTTCTCAAGGTCGTGGAGGGTTAGCCTCCGCATCTGGTAGAAGTACTGCCAGAAACTGCTAAGGGTATTGATATACTTTTGCTTAGCCTGGTCGCGTTCGGTTTGCGCAACATTGAGGGTTAACACATCAATCTTCCCTATTAGGAACCTTTGTTTTGTAACCTCGTAGCGGTTTTGTGAGACAAGATCTGCCTTTTTGGCTATCTGAACCTGATCGTCCTGGCGGTTAAACTGCATTACCTTAAGGAAAACATCCTGCTCAAAATCGGTAAGTGCCTGGTCAACTGAAGTGCGGACCACCTCGCGGTTCGATTGGGCCATTTTTACCTTTCCACTGCCTAACCCCCAGTCGAGTATGGGAACAGTAATCCCAATCCTTACGGTTTGTTGGTCCTGCGGGTCAATGTAAGCATTGCCAAGTTCGGTGGCTCTCTGGGTAAGGCCAAAAGTGGCATATAGGTTGGCGTTAAACCCCCGTTCGGATCGGGCTTGGGCTACATCCCTATCGGCCTCGAGGAGTTGGCGCTGGTAGCTGAGGATTTGTGGGTTTTTCTCCTTGGCCAGGGTTAGCACCCGTTGGAAGTCGAGGTCGAACGATGGGATACTTTCAGGGATAACGATTTCAAGATCGTACATATCGTTAAGGCCTAAGTACGATTTCAGCCTGATCTTTTTTAGCTGAAGGTCAACCTCGGCATCGCTCAGGGCTGTCCCGGCATTCAGGAAGCTGAGTTCCATCTGCAGCAACTCGTTTTCGGCAATGGTGCCAATGTTGTATCGCCCTTGTGCAATTTTATAGAGGGTGTCGGTGTTGGAGTAGTTCAGCTTAGCGGTTTCCAAATTCTGCTGTGCCATGGCCAGATCAAAAAAGAGCCTGGTTGCCTCTATTGATATTTCTTCCATGCTTTGAATGAAGGTCTGTTTTGCCTCCTCGTATTTAATGGGTTCAATACGTTTGCTCCATTTAAGCTGGTTCATGGCAAATAGGGGTTGTGAAAAGCCAATGGAAACGGGCACGCTCAAGTACGATGTGGTTTTATTTGAGCCAAGCAGATCGGTTCGTTCCAGGTTGCTGCGAACAAATATTTGTCCGCCTGTTAACCCAATATTTTGCGATAGCGATAGCCCTAACGATGTGGTGTTTGAGTTTTCTTCAATGTAGGTATATGAACCATCGGCGTTTTGGTAGCGAATGATCGATCGGCTGAACTGAGGAATGGTTCCGGTGAGGGTAAGGTTTGGCCGTAACTCCGCCACGTAGGTTCTGTTTTGCCAGTAGGCAGCCCTAAATCGGTGCTTAGCCAAAATGGCCTGGGGCGATTGGTCCTTGGCTAACTGCATCACCTCGTCGTAGGTTAGCCTGTTTACTGGTTTCTGGGCTATTAGGTTAGTTGCAAGAAACATCAATACTACGATGGACAATGTTCGATTCATATCAGCTCTTTTTATAAATCTTATTCGTAACGTAACGATTCAATGGGATCTTTCTCGGCGGCTCTTTTGGCGGGCGATAGCCCGAAAATTACCCCCACTGCTGCCGATACCCCAAATGCTATGAGTACCGACGAAAAGCTCACTATGGTAAGAATCCCTGCAAAATGGGTAATCAGTTTGGATAGTACTATTCCCACTATAACGCCAATTAAACCGCCAGTAACGCTAATCAGAACCGATTCGGCAAGGAACTGGGCAACAATATCGGCTTTTTTAGCACCTATGGCTAAACGGGTACCAATTTCCTTGATTCGTTCCATCACGGAGGCAAACATGATGTTCATAATGCCTATACCTCCTACAATTAGCGAGATGCTGGCAATGGCTCCCAGAACAATGTTAAAGATATCCTTGGTTCGTTGTTGCTGTTTGAGTAGGAGTTCGGGCACGGTAATCTCGTAATCCTTAACCCCAGAATGCCTGCGCATGAGCATTCGGCTGAGTACTTCGGAGGTTGATGCTATATCCTCAGTTCCCCTAACCTGTAGTATTATTCTGTCGAGCTGGTGGTAGTTTTTGGGGGCTTGTGTTTCGGTACTTCCACCAAAAATCACAAATCCAGGCCCACTAACTATGCTTCCCTGATTTAGCTTCCCGGAATTAACCAGCGCTCTGTTCTGGTAGCGCAGAAGTATATTCTTAGCGGGCACGTAGATGTTGTCGTTATAAACGTTTATCCCGCTGCTTTCAAAGCCGGTAACCTTTACGTTCGATTTTTCCAATACCCCTATAACCTTAAGCCAAACATTCCCGAATTTGATGTATTTACCCAGTGGCTTTTCGGTGCTAAAAAACTTCGACTTAATGTTTGCTCCAATCACGCATACCGGTATGCCCTGTTCCTGCTGGTAGCTATTAAAGTAGGTGCCTTCCTCAAGGGGTAGGTTGAAAAGCGAAAAGTAGTCGTTGGTTATCCCAACTATTTTGGCGGGCATGCGTAAGCCATTGTATTGAATGAACGAGTTTAGGCTGATTTCAGGGCTTATATGAACAACTGATGGTATTACTGACTTAACAGCTTCCATATCCATTAGGGTTAGGCCGGGTGAAAATTTTTGTTTTTGTGTTTCGCCATTTCCCTCGTCAGTCGATTCGGCATCCTGAGCTTCAAAAATGGAATTAACGATGATGTTGTTTACCCCTACCATTTTCATCTGTTCAAGTATCTCCTGTTGAGCCCCGTTCCCTATGGCTAACATGCTGATAACTGCTGCTACGCCAAAAATAATCCCAAGTGCAGTAAGTATCGATTTTAGCTTGTTGGCCATTATGGCCTCCAGCGCAATTGTGATGTCGTGGGCATACCGTCGGTAAAGCCTGTCGATTCGGAACATAGCCTTTAGGGTTTAGAATTTTTCAGCTCTTTAGCTTGATTTTTTTCGGGCCTGCTGCTTTGCTCCTTAGCGGTGGACTTGCTGCCCGTACTAACCATAACATTTTCCGGTTTTGGCATCCCGCTGTTCCTGTTTAAACGCATATTCAATTGTTCCTGCTGCTGCTGTCTAAGTTCAGCCTCCTGCCTCAGCTTATCCTCTTTTCTTTTTTTGATTTCGGGGATAAGCTCAAAACCTGTAAATTCAAATTTATCGGTTTTATCGGGGATTGAAAGGTAAATCTCCTCGTCGGGTTTTAATCCTTTTTCAACAATTATGAAGTTCTCATTCATTTCGCCCGTAACCACAATTTGCCGTTTCCCTTTGCGGGTGTAAACAAAGCTGACACTATCGTTGGCATGGAGGGCTTCAAGGGGAATGTAAAGCACTGAATCGTAAGTGTTTATAACTATTTGATTACCGGTAGTCATGGCAGGGCGGAGTATTGGGTCGTATTCATTTACCCGTATAATAACCTCAAACACTTTGGCATCGGTGTTGGGGAGCTGTTCGCCAATGTTTGCCACTTCAATTACTTCGCCGGTAAATTTCTTGTCGGGAAAAGCATCAACGGTAATCCGAACTGGCTGCCCTTTTTTAACCTTGCTGATGTCAATTTCATTCACGTAGGTTTTGGAGTTCATAACGGAAAGGTCGGGGAGGGTAGCAACCGTCAGGTCCCATGGGCTAATGGTAGAGCCTACCTTCCGTTTTTGCCCGTTCCACTCGCGGAAGTAAATCACCATGCCCTGTTTGGGTGCCTTAATCACAAACTTGCTGATAACATCAAGCATATCTTGCCGTTCGCGGCGTTGCCTTTCAAGGTTGATGGAAACCTCTTTCATGGAGGCTTCGGCCTGTTTCTTTTTAAGGTTATAGTTGTAAAGGGCTTGCTGGTATGCCCGTTCAGCTTTTTCAAGGTTGATTTGAGCCTGGCGTTGAGTGGCAGGGGGTTCATACTGCGATTGTTCCAGGATGAGCTGCTTTTCCTCCATATCGAACTTTAGGTTTATTAGGTTATTCCTAAGCTCTCTGAGCTGAAGGGTGGTATCGAGTTGGGTTTTAAGGTAAGCCTGCTGGCTTTTCTCCAGCTCATCCTCGGTATTCTTGAGCTGATTGCTTAAGGCGGAACGGTCGAGGGTTGCCACGTAATCGCCCGAATCAACCACAGTGCCTTCAGGCACGAGGTCCTGTATTTTGATGTCGGTGATCCGGAACGAACGCCCCCGTAACTCCGATGGAGCCATGATATCCTCGGAGTTCTGGGCCTTAAGCTCTCCGGTAACATTTACCACTATTTCAAATGGGCCAACCTGAACATGTGTGAATTGTTGAACAGTTTCAGTTTTTGATCCTGAACTAAAAATCGCAGTAAAAATAATTATAGCAATTACAATGAAAAGTATGATAAACCAGTATTTACGTTTCATGGCAAGTAAGATTTGTTTTTATGAAAGAATGCTAAAGTTAACAAAGGTTTAAAACGATTAAGGTTAAATTGTGTTGTGTAAAACTCATGATAATACTGTAATTATTTTCGTATATCGATGTATAGGAATTTGAAAATTAGGCTAATTTTTATGTTAAAAGTTCAAGGTTCAAAGTTCAAGGTTCGAGGTTCAAAGTTCAAGGTTTAGGGTTCAATGTTTCAGATTTCAGATTTCAGATTCAAAATTCCAGATTCCAGATTCCAGATTTCGGATTCAAAATTTCAG
>DFYV01000099.1:5157-11040 GCA_002383425.1 Bacteroidales bacterium UBA4073
GCACACTGATAACACGGATTAGGCTCATTTTCACGGATTATACCCGTGATTATCCGTTACATCCGTTACATCCGTGTTCTATTTACGTTTATAGCACCACAAAAAAATTACACAGATTTCGGATTCAAAATTTCAGATTCCAAATTCAAGATTCATAATTCATAATTAAAGATTCGTAATTCGTAATTCGTAATTCGTAATTCGTAATTCAAACCCCTGCTTTCCGAACAACGAACAACTGCCAGCCATCAACCATCAACAATTTAATAGCACACTGATAACACGGATTAGGCTGATTTTCACGGATTATACCCGAGATTATCCGTTACATCTGTGTCATCCGTGTTCTATTTCTCACATCATGGCTAAACGATACCTTGTAGCTGCCATGCCGTAAGGCAAAGCTTGTTATTTGCTGGTATTTGTTTGTGGCCCGGAGACCGCAGTTTAAGCAAGCGTAGTCAGGAGACTACGCTTAGCATGGATCGCAAATGTCGCAGATTTTTTCTTTGCGAACTTTGCGTAAAAACTTGGCGTTCTTTGTGGTTTTTTATCATCAGTTTATATTTTCATTATTTCAATTTTTACCACAAAGGCAATATCTGATCGTTATAATCATGCCCGTGTGTGTCTAAAATCCGTCATGGGTGTTTCACTTTTATAAGATTTTATAGTAAGCTCATAGCATTTCCAGGGGAATTTCTGAAATCTGCGTTCAAATATTTTCTAAAATTTTAACCTTAAAGAATACTTCTTTCTTATCATGAGTAAAATTATGATTTAAATATTCGGCTGATTTGATATAAACTATTCCATTTTTTATACCATACTGGAATTTTGAAATTATTTCGTGAATATTTGAATTGAATGAAATTTTTGATTCACTCAAAAATTCTGTAATTCTATTAGTTTCTCTGTCAATGAAAAAGTACTCCATTGTTGAATCAACCAATGTTTTGTCTTGTGGATGTACATAAACTTTTTTTGTATTGATTACTCTTAACGACGGATTTTGCGATTTACTTACATCAAACCTGCAATTATTTTTGGTGTAAAATGGATTAGATAAAGGTTTTTTTGTGAATCTTAAGGGGTTTAGAACAAATATTAAATGTGGTTGTTCGAATAAATCGTAGAAATCTCTCATTACAATATTGTGTATAATGTTAGTATAAACCTTTTTATTAGATTCAAAATTATAATCAAAAACAATTGTATCGTTAAATTCGTAAAAATTTTGTAAATTATTATCGGTAGGTTTATAATTAACATATCCCTTACTGAATGCAATTAATGAGTCATTTAAATAGATTGATATTTCAATACTATATTTTACATGGAGTGGGTGATTATTAAAATCGATGAACGAAGTTTTTAATACCCGATTAAGATGTTCGTATGCAAATAATTTTTTTGCATTTATTGTAACATCGCTTATTTCATAGATTTTTGGTTTTAATGGTACTGTATGTTGAAGCTTACTATGGTCAAAAGAAAAACTTTCTTCCTCATAACCAATTGCACTTACATATATGGTAACGACACCGTTTTCTTCATTAAATGTTGTGGGGTTAACTAAAACATCACCCTCATTGTTAGCAATTTTACCAAAACTTTTTGTTGCATCATAAATAGTTGCATAAGGTATTGGCTGATGTGTTTCATAATCCACTATTTTTATATAGGTCTGTGCGTGTAGATTGTCTATATAAAAATTTATGGCTAATAGCATTACTGCTAATATTTTAGTTAAGATTTGTCTCATATACCTTGTCATTTATTTTGTTAAGCATTTCAATTGTTATGTCAGGATTGTTTTTATCAAAAAAATTCAAAATTAAATTTTGTTCCGTTCTAAGGATAAAGTAGGGAACATTTATGGAATCAAGGCTATCAAATTGTATGTCGGTGTTCAAAATATTAAAACCATTAGTTTTTAAATCATTAGTAAAACCAGCATTTCTGTTGTTTGTGATAATAGTATAATTGCTTGTTTTGAAATTTTCTGTAATATGCTGTAGAATTGGGCTGTAGCAGTCAATACATGTGTTTTTATTGATTCTTATGTATATTTTATTTTTTTCTAATATTTTAAGTAAAATATTTAAATCGTCGGATATTAAAAAGTTGATTTTTGATAATTCTGTCAACTCCCTATTCTGCCTTTCAAATTTAATAATATCGTTTAACAGTTTGTTTCTATCTTGAACTAATTCAATCTTTTTGTTGAATGTTTTAATGCAATATATATAAAAAACTAAAAATATAATCAGAAAAGAGCAAATATAAAATATAATATTTTTTGTTTTCATACTTAATTATTTTTCAATTTTCCAAAAACCAGATCGCCTGTATTATCATCGTAAAATATCATTAGATTGCCAGCTATACTTATTGGTAAATCTAATGATTCCCCTTCATATTTAAATGATTTGATTGTTGCAATAGCTTTTCTTCCTTTAATTACTAACAGGTTATTCTGATTGCCCATCAAAAAATTGATAAAAAAGAAGTTGGATGTCTTATGCAGTTGACTAATTATGCATAATTCATTTTTAATAAAGTAATGATTACGTTCATTAAAATCGGTTAATTTATAAAATTTTTCATCGAGGTTATGGCTGTTGAAGTCAAAACTAATGTAAGGTTTTGCTTTACTATTACAAAATGAATAAACGGTATTATCACCCGGTATAACATAAAATATAGTATCGTTTAGTTTAGTGAAAACTTTAGGGACTTCAAAATCCTCATCTTCGCTAAACATTTTATCCGATGAAAAGGTTTTTTGTTTGGTGTAATAGTTATATGCCATTATTCTACCTTCGTGTGGTTCATAACAAAGCGCAATAAATGATGAAGTATCAATAAATTCAAATTGAACCATGTAGAATGGTATAGAAAAAGTTCTGATGAATTTACCTTCTGAATTATAGTAATTCAATTTGTTTGAAGTATTATCAAAAATAGCAATAACTCCGTTGGGTAGTACGGAAAAATCGAAGCATTCAATATATTCTTCAGGTCCTTTGCCAACCTGTCCAATTTTTGTAATAGTTTTATTTTTTAGGTCGATTTTTTTCAGTGTTACACGACTAAAAAGATTATGCTCAATTAGGTATATGGCATCGGAGTTAATTCTTATTTTAGATATTTCACCCAGTGGGATCTGATACCCAAATAAATCTGACAGTTTCCATACGGTATCGCAAAATTCAACAAGTTCCACTTCATCATAGCTATTGACTTTAAGGGGTTCGATTACAGTTTCCTGTCTATTACTACAGCTATAAGCCCCAATTAATGCCATGGTAAAAATTAAATAGTAAATTCTTTTCATACCATTATAAGTTTGTTTATTTGAAGGGATAGGTCGTTGAACGATCTATCCCAATTTAACTTAGTATTGTATTACACAAATACCATCTCCTCCTTTGCAGTTGTTTTGACCGCCAAAAATCCCTCTGTTTTTATAATTAGGGAAGGAATCTCTTTTACCAGGCTCTTTATCGGCCTTTACAATATTATTTGCAAAGGTTGTAAATAAAATGGGAAGGGTGAATATACCAATTAATATTAAAGGTTTGTTTTTAAGATGTTTCATCTTTCGTTTAATTTTATGGTTTAACGTTTAGCGTGGCAATCCGAAACTTTATGTTTTAGCAACGGGTTGCTTCGCCTTTTTTGTCCGCTCAGGGTTGGACTACAGCCGGGTGTTTAAAGTACTTGGCTTGCCCCCTGCGCATGGCTTACTGCCACTGAATACAAACTGGCATTAAGCTGTTTTCGGATCCTGCGCTGGGCGGAAAAGTCCGATCACCCTGCATGGCAGAAGAAATTGGGTTTTTTAGCTCATCTTTTCTGGAATTTGGCTTACTTAGATACATCTGTTTAACCTGTTCTCTATTTTTAAGGATACCTCTAAAATCTGTTTTTTTGGTGCCGTTGTTTTAGGCAAAGCTAAAACGTTTTTTGTAAATACCAAATTTTTGCTCCCACAAAATATATGTTTTATAACATATTTTTGCTGGTATTGCCATGCCAATTTCAAGTAGCTGCTCAGCTGGATTTCATGCGCTTTCCCATTGTTTCGCTCGGCGTAGTTTTGTGCGTTTGGATTTTATCGTATCTACACCGTGGCTAAAGTACAGATCATAGCTGCCATGCCGTAAGGCAAAGTTTGTTCTTTGCTGGTATTTGTTTGTGGCCCTGAGACCGCAGTTTAAGCAAGCGTAGTCAGGAGACTACGCTTAGCATGGGACTACGCTTAGCATGGGTTCTGAATCTTTTTATTAGCATCTTTTCCCAATAGTACTTTTACTCTTATAGGAAGAAAATCTCTGTTAAAATATAATCCGACAATACCGCTGGCCCAAACCATAATTTTCACATCCATTGGGTGATTAAAAAATAAACAAGCAACAGCGCTAAAAGTAATTATTCCGAATGGTGTCCAAAAACTATGGTCTTTTTTAATCAGGGAAAAAACGATCAATGGAATAATAATAAAAGCAGCAATCAGTTCTTTATGAATAAAAAACAGATATATTCCCATTAAAGTTCCGGCAGCACGTCCTCCTTTAAAATTAAAGAACAAAGGATAACCATGCCCTATTATTGCTCCAATGCCGATTAGCCCCAGAGAAATTGTGGATAAATTAAAAAAATAATTTCCAAGAAGCATTGGTATTAATGCCTTTGAGCCGTCTAAAAGTCCGGTTAAAATACCCCAAAACTTGCCTGTACTTCTAAAAGTATTAGCGGCACCAGGATTATTATTACCCAAATTTCTGATATCTTCTCCTTTCACCAGTTTTGTAATAACCCAGGCAAACAATATTGAACCCGTGAGATACCCTGATAATAAGCATATTATATATGTTAAATAAGTATTCATAATTTTTAAATTTAAATAGTCACCGAAACAGTATATGATTTTGGTCCGCAGTAAACAGCAACCACGAGATCGGCTCTCCCTATAATAAAATCATCACAGGGTATTGTTTTTAATTTTTCCTCTAAATCAGAAAAAGCCTCTTTATTATCTCCAAACCCGATTATATTTAATCTTTTAATGACGGTTGCCGATTTTTCAGCCATTTTAGCTTTTATTAACTCGATAATTAGTGAATTTACTTGTTTGAAAGTTCTACCTTTTCCAAGCGGAACGATTTGACCATCTTTATCATCGCCCATCAGTCCGAGAATTGGAGTAATACGCAAAACCGACCCCATCAATGCTTTTGCTTTTCCAATTCTGCCTCCTCTATAAACATAGTTCAGGTCTGCTACAACAAAATAGCTAAAGGTATTTTGAACAACCTCCTGTGATAATTTGACAATATCATCCATGTTGTTATTCTTTTTAATTATATCAACAACTCCCAGGAGAACGTTTCCTACACCTGCCATAACTTGCCGGCTGTCAATATTGATAATCGGAATAGTATTTTCATACATTTCCTTTACGCTATTGGCAATAGCAAAGGTTGCTGCTGACATTACACTGCTCATCACGACATGAATTATCAGGTCATATTTATCTTTGTTTTTTTCAACTATATCAATAAGCTCTCCTTTAACAATTGAAGTTGATTTAGCAACAACATTTTCTTTCAGATACTTTTCATTTAGCCATTGTGCAGTGTATTCGTTACTTTCGCGATATTCTTTACCGTCAACCACGACAGGATATTTTAAAATTTCGACATCAGGATAATCTATTTGCTCTTTAGAAAGACCAAGATTATCGCCTGTGATAATTAAAACTTTCTTATCCATTTTTAAAAATATTTAAAAGTTATTCAAAAGTTATATAATAAATATATTGATGTTGCCCACCGTAATATTCCTCAAATTCATAATCGGGAAAAGATTTTTTCA
>DFYV01000125.1 GCA_002383425.1 Bacteroidales bacterium UBA4073
GTTCTTGTTTTAAATTACCTACAACTCGTTTATATATGTGATAAAACTACATAGTATAATCCATTTTGGGTGTATTTATGTAGCTCTTATAACCGTTATCCCTTTTAAATTTAAAAATATTTTCACAAATCATCAAAAGAGCGTTTAAATTTTTTTGTAAAGTTTTTCTGATGCATGGTGATATATAACCTTTTGTGTTGCTGCTCATTGATGATGCAGACTTATGGTTCGTGATAAATACCTTTTATGCTTTGCTGAAAATAACCGTCCGAGATGCAAATCAACGCGAGCGGGTACGATCTTACAACCGAAAGGAGTAACCTGAGAGGTTCACGTAAGGTTCTGATGAAGGTTTGGGGTGCAACTCGCCTTTACCTATCCTATTGTTCTATCACAATGGAAATTTTAGACGTTTATCAGGATCACCGAACACAATATTATCTGGATCAAAAAGTTCTGGATCAAATTCTTCACCAAGCCACTCCAGCATTTCTTCGTGTTCCTCGTGTTTAGGATCTTTTAGAATTTCTAATAATCTTTCGTATCCCCAAATTCCTCCACAATCTTCAGGTGGGCATGCCCTTTTCCCTCCGATACACCTTGGGTAATTAACGCCTTTTTCTCGGGGGAGAATCTTTTCCAGCCGTATTTTATGTTCCCAGGAATCGCCGAAATCATATTCGTAATTTGCTGTTGGATTTTCCATTGAAAAATAGTCGGCTATTTTTTTCTCTTTTCATCGAGTGTATCCCCGTATTCCCCAAATTCCTTTTCAGGAATACCGATCTCAATTTCCAGTCCGGTGGAAGGATTTATAATTTCAAACACATGAAGATGATAATCCGACCAATCCATAGCATCTTGAATGGCGACATGTAAATCCCAGAATGAATATGTCTCTGGAACCTGTATTCGCCTCCAAATCGGGGGTTTGATATTCCGTAAGGTAATCTTAAACTGGTACACCCGTTCAAATTGTTTTTTCATTGTGGTTTCCTCCATATATCAGTTAAGTAAATCGTTCAATGTTATAAATATTTTTTAACAAACGCATTTTGCCTGACATTTTATTGTATGCGCCGTTATTATGCTGGGTAGTTACCTGTAACATACGGGAAAAATTTAAGTAGGCTATTCCGAGAGTTTTTGGGGATTGAATGCCAGCTATATTGAAAAATGGCGAGGCCAAACCCGCATGGGAAATATACTTTTTTGGCATTGTGTTGTTTTTATTCTTGTTCAATCCCTAAAATTAAAAGAGGAACTGGTGGATTATTTCTACCGTATCTTAATACATTATAAACTTCACCTTCATAATATGCAACTCCGCTACTCATTTGTGATTGCATCTTCTTTGTTGGTAAAACTTCAATGCCCAGGTTTATTACTCCGCCTGAATAGAAAAGTAAATGTTTTACAAATAAATCAAACGCCACAAAAGCATATTTGCCAAATTGAACTTCAACAGCTATCTGGTCTTTAACAAAATCAGTTTGTTTATAGGATGAAATTGGTTTTTTAATACCTTTTGATATTAAAAATTCTTTTTGTTTATCATAAGGTAATGTAATTAATTCAGGAAGAATTTTCTGGTCAGTTGTTATGTAATATTGATAGCGACTCTCATTCCAACCAAGTCTTTTAAATTTCTCATTAAATGCCTTATTCAACTCGATTGGACTATAAAGCATTTTACCCGTTATTGTTTTCTCCTTGCTTTCTTTAGTCATAAACTCCGACACATCAATACTTTGAATTGTATCAATGATTTCATTGTATAATTTTTTATGATGAACTATGAGATATTCTTCTCCGTTCAAATGGGAGTATTTTTGTGCTATTTTCATTTTTGGTGACTAATTCCGTTATATTTTCCATTTATATTCTCCAATTTGAGTTGCAACCATTCTTCAGGAACCTGTGAAACTTTATCATTACCAGATGGTTTATGGATAGGTTTATTTATGGGTCTGATTTTTAGCTTACCTACGTTAAAGTCTTTAATTCTTTGTGTGGCAATTTCACAATATTTCTTCTCCTTTTCAATCCCGATTGCATTTCGATTGTTTTTTATTGAGGCAATTACAGTTGAACCAACTCCTGCATAAGGGTCAAGGACCCAACTCTTTTCATTGGTTAGTGCAAGTATGCAACGCTCAACTAATTCGATTGGAAATTGACAGGGATGCTCTGTTTTTTCGGGATGATTTGATTTAACATTTGGGATATCCCACATTGCGGTTTCCCAATCGTTAGCAACAATTTCCCATATATCACTCGGATTTTTTCCAAGTGGATTTCCCGAAGGTAATCCCTTTTTATCACCTTTAAAATGACGTTTTCCAGGGTATTTTGCTGGTACTCTTACATTGTCAAGATTGAATATATAATCATTTGTTTTGCTAAACCAAAGTATTGTTTCGTATCGTCCACTGAATCTCTTTGAAGCATGTAATCCGTGTCCAAAATGCCAAATAATTCTGTTTCGGAGTTTTAAACCGTGTTTCTTGAAAATCTGATAGTAATAAATATCTAATGGAAAAACTTCACCCTTGTTAACATAATTTCCAACTTGCCAACAAAGATTCCCCTTGTCTGATAAAGTTCTTATGAGTTCATTTATGATTTCTTCCTGAGTTTCCAGGTATTTTTCAATACTTGTTTTTGTTTCATAAGATTTTCCAACATTGTAAGGGGGTGAAGTAATTATTAAATCAAACTTTCCATCTTCTAATTTTTTTAAAACAGAAAGGCTGTCCCCGTTAACAATCTGGTAAGATATGTCAGGGCTAATATATTCAAAAAGTAGCTCTTTAACTTTCATGTTATTTTATTTTCCTATTTACAAATTTAGTATCTATCCACCAATTTCGAGGCTTAATTTTCAATAAGTTATCAACGGATGTATATCACAAGTTACGCTAATGGCTCCGTGGTATGTTGTTGGCTGGGAGGACGGTGGCTAAGCCATTATTTCACTAAAGCTCATAGGTTAAGGTGAAAAATTTCTTTTGCGGCATAGCCCAGCGGGAACAGACCACGTGCTGTACATTGGCTTTTTATTTATCGTCAAAATTAATATGTTCAATTTTTTCTCTAACCCATTCCTTAAACCACTGTCTCTCGAAGGCAAACCATTTCTGTCGGTATTCTCCCGAGTTGTCAATTATATTCTTAAAATTTCTGAACGGTTTTCCTCGGCTCAGCGCTTCATATAGCATGTTTTTTAGACTATTCGAGTCGTCAAGAGTTTCGGTGAATTCTTCCATAATTCGAAATGAATCACGCGATTCTGGCGGTTCAATTTCAAAGTAGTCAAAGAAATTATCCTCAATTTTTTCAATCTCTTCAATTCAACCTTCCGTATCAATGTCTGGATTTCTAAGTGTGTCAGGGACAAAGACTAATTCTTTAGTCTTTTTATGAACATAACATTTAGAACCACACTCAAGTTCTTCCGCTATTTCATTTATTTGAGCTTCTGTTAAGGTCATTATTCTTCACCAAATGTTTGTTGTTCTTTTGTTTTTTAGCTAATGCCTAACGGCTTGTATTCACGAAGTCGCAATATATCAGGATTTATCGAAGGGCAATATAGTCGCTTCGCTCCCAATAAATTTAGAATTAAGAAGTTTTATATTCATGAGTCCTGTCTAAAAAGCCAAATTTCATTAGAAATGATGGTTCTCATAAAAAACGCCAGAAACGCAAAACGTTTATATTCAGTAATTTATAAATATACCTCACGTTTCACGTCTCACGCCTTCTACCTTCTAATTTCTGACTTCTGTTTTCTACCTTCTAATTTCATTTCGCATTGAGCTTAACGGTTTGAGCGTATCTGAAGTTTCCTGAGGGGGAATTTAGGCGAAGTGCCAAAGGCACGAAGCCAGATATGTTCTGTTATACGCCGTGCCCACCTCCTATCTTTCTCCTACTTGCATTGAGTATGGTGATTCCCACAATTACTCCTTTCTCATATCTGATTATGAGATCATCATCTGTGAGCTCGGAATCATCTGCATGGCTTGGTTTCTTGAAATTAATGTATAAAACATCGGCTTCTTTATCGTAGGATGTCCAAATCCTTGAATACGGTACTTCCAATAACTCAGGCACAAGGGTTAATATCTTCTTTACCTCTACTGTTCCCATATCTTTCGCCTCCTTTCAAGTTGTTTTCTCTGCCTCGTTAAGAAGGCGGTAATTACAAACCCATCTTATTTATTTAATTCTCTATATATTACCATGATATATTTGCCTTTCTCTATCTCTTTCACTGCTATACACTCTCCTGTCTTACCTTCGTAAATAACCTCTGGCTCTTCCACAGTTTCGAGGACTTCAAAATAATAACCTGCCATTTCTGAGTGCTCTTCTGTGATATGAAACCATCTCTCTTCTGTTAATCTAATGAGAACATCATTTTTAGACCTCGCTGTATCCATATTCTATCTATGTTCTTTTGCAAATATTATGATTATTCATAGACATGGCGTACAACTTGTTTTATGTACTACTGCATTGCACAAATTTACCATATTGGTAGTATTGGTGCAAAGGTTATGTTTTATTTCACTAACCAAATTTAAGGAATATCACCAAATAATCAAATAGTAATTTTACTTTCTTAAAAAAATTTAAGAGTACAGTCTAAAAAGGTATTCTCGTCATTGCGAGNNGGCCTTTTTTGACTGGACTCATTTAATCAAAAATTATCAAAACATGTAAAAGTTTCAATTTATGATTCACCTCCGAAAAGTCTCTTTCATTGCATGCAAACCAAAAATACTCACGATTTAGAGATAACACGATAGCACGTGATGTATAAAGATTTTAATAATTTCCTTTAGTCTAGATTAGTGTACATAGTGATTAACACCGATATGTATTCTTATTGCTCCCATTTTGTGCTTTCGTTCCTTCGTTCCTTCGTTCCTTCGTCCCTTCGTGCTTTCGTGCTTTCGTCCCTTCGTGCTTTCGTGCTTTCGTGCCTTCGTGCCCTCGTGCTTTAGTGGTTTTCGGAGCATACTCATCTATAGCAGTTTTAGCGCAGCTAATTTATCAGCAACCTATCAATTTCGAGCAGCATTTGCTGGGTGTGTATGGGTTTTTCGAGTACGGTATCGAAGCCACATTCGGCCAGCTTGGTGCTCGATATGGTTTCGGGGTATGCGGTTTGTCCAACAACCGGTAGGTTGCCGTTTATGGATTTTATCATGCGGGTGGCCTCAAAGCCATCCATTTCGGGCATAACTAAATCCATCAGGATTAGGTGAACAGGTTCACCCTTACGAACGTAGTCCAATGCTTCCAAACCATTGCGTGCCCACACCAGCTTAGCTTTTGTTTTCTGGAGGGCTGCCTTAAAAAATACGAAGTTGGCGTCAATATCATCGGCAATAAGTATTATTTTGCCATCCCAGTTGTACTCCTTTAATCCGTTTCCAATACTTACATTTTCAAACTTTAGATTTACAGGAATAAAAGGGATGGTAAAGAAAACACTTGTACCTGAGCCTGGGGTGCTATTAATCCAAATTTTTCCGCCCAGCTTTTCGACCACGTGTTTCGATATGGCTAATCCAAGCCCAAGTCCACCATACCTTCGTGTGCTGGAGCTATCGGCTTGACGAAATGGGTTGAAAATGTAGTTGAGCTTGTCGGGCTCAATACCTATTCCACTATCAACAACAAAGAACAGAAGGTTGTTTTCGTCCTTAATGCTATAGCCAAACTCCACAAATCCGTTTGGGGTGAACTTAAACGAGTTGGCGATAAGGTGTTTTAGAACCTGTTTTATTCGGTTAGGGTCACTCACGATAACCATGTCGTCCTGAACGATTTCCTTGCGTAGGTTAAGTTTAATCAGGGAACTACCCCTTTCCTGTTCCTCGAAGGTGTTGTATATCTCGTTCATCAAGGCGTTTACAGAGAATTCGGTTTTACTGATCTTAATGTCGCCAGCCTCAATTTGTGATATTTCCAGCAGGTCCTCAATGATCTGAAGTAGTTCCTGCGAATTTTTATAGATGATATCATTAAAGCCGCTGCGTTCAAATTGTCCCAGATGCGGGTCGCTTAAAACCGATGAAAAACCAATAATGGCGTTCAGCGGCGTTCTGATTTCGTGCGAGATATTGTTCAGGAAGTTTGTTTTTATCTTATCCGATTCCTCAGCTTTATTCCTGGCAAGTATCAGCTCCTTTTCGTATTCTTTACGGCGGGTGATGTTTTCAAAGATTGCAAGTATGTATTGCAGTTTCGATTCGGAGATAACAGGTGAGAACGAAGCACTAACCCAAACCCGTTCGTTGTTTTTCCCGGTCAGCTGCAGTTCACCTTGCCAGTTCTTCCCTGCCCTTACGGTATCGAGCGCTTTTTGAATTTGCTTACCACCGTTGTATTCCAGGTTGATGTCGATTATGCTTTTGCTATAAAGCTTGTCGATGGTTAACCCTGTAATTTCAGTAAAATTGGGATTTATAAACTCAAATTCAAAGTAGGGTGATAGAATAACAATGCTTACAGGGGTAAATTCGATTGCTTTTGATAGCACATCGCGGTAATGCTCAATTTCCTTTTTTCGGGTATTATCCACCAGCAAACCGCCAACCTTCAACCTGTTGTTTACCCCAATGAATTTGAATCGGTGGAGCTGGTAATACTTTAGTAAGCCTTCAGCGTCAATCAGCTGCAAATCGGTTACGTTAAAAACCGGGTCAGTGGCAATCACTTTGGCATTGGCCATGAACTGATTCAAATCGGCGTTCCCGAACAGGTGTTTTAGGTAATGATTTTGGAAAGTTACCTCATGGGTTAGGCTGTCTTCGATGAAAACTCCAAAGGGAAGGGAATCAATAAATACGGTAAACTGGTTTTCGGTTTGCCTGAGTATTTCCTCGGTAAGGTGATGTCCGGTAATATCGTTGAATTCCTCGGCAATGGCTACAATATTGCCATGATCGTCAGTTAATGGGTAGGCATGTAGTTCAACTACAATCGAACTGCCAGTTGGTAAAAAACGTGACTCCTCTCTTTTAATCTCGGGTGAACCGTTCAGAATGCTTATAACAGGACAATCGGCGGTATGGCAGTAAACACTCCCAAACGACTCATAGCACAGGGGGTTATCCTGTTTTCCAACCGAAATAGATGTAAGCTTTTCGAATTGCTTATTCTGGAATATCACCCTAAAATCTTTATCGATAATCCTTAGCCCTACGTTAGATTGATGCCATGCATGCTCAATATTTATTCTTTTAAGAATATCGTTGGGATTGTTTTGAGTGTCCCTTACCGGTTGCATTCCATTTCTATGGGTTTGGCTCGATGCTTTGGCTATGGAGTAGGCAATAGCTATCAAAATCCCAGGTAGTAGAATTGCAATGGGAATTAGAAGACTGCTGCTCCCTTTAACTCCTTGGGCAACAACAAAAGCTGTTGAATCATCTTCAAAGTTTTTTAGCTGGGTTAGAACCGCAATATCCGATTTGTTTAGAGCATTAAAATCCTTTTCAAGAAAAATAGATATTCGTTTCCCGGTTAGGGAGTTAAATAGCTTAAAAGATTTATCGAGAGGGTACCAGTATTCAAATTTGGAGCTATTTGAGCTAAATTTTGCCTTTGAGTAGAACCTGTTATTGTGAAGCAAAGCTATACTGGAACCGAAAAGCGAACTGTCGGTAATTCTGAAAAGATGGGAATCGGTTAAGTTCAATCCGGTTGCGAAAATTATTTCGTCTTGGAACCGATATGGGTTCCCGGCCAGTTTTATGTCGCAGAAAGTTCGCTCAATGTCCGTAATAACATCACCGTTAACTGCCCGTAGCTCGGAAGTGAGGGTTTGAACTTTTTGTCTGTCGATTTTTTTTGCTAATTGCCAAACCATTACCGATAGTAGGGTTATTGCAATTAGCGAGAGCATCAGTACAATTTTGTAAAACGAGAAAAACTTAAAAAACTTTCTCACTAATTAAAAGCATTGATTTTTGCCAAATGTAAAAATTATTCGTTCATGGAAAAAAAAATGGGCATTAAATTATGCCCGTAATTATTAACAATTGGATGGAAAAGGGTTTTACCGAATAATAAGTTTTTTAAGATGAACTTTTCCATTGTCCATTTTTAGCCTAACAAGATACATTCCGCTTTGCAGGTTTAGGTTGATTGTTTGCTTGCTGGCATTGATTTTAGTTTCGTAGAGTAGCACACCATTTATCGATATAATCGATATTGATTCAATTGTATCGCTTGAATTAACAGTAAAATAGTTAGTTGCAGGGTTTGGGAATACTGAAATGCTTGTGTCGGGGTTAACAATTTCGGTTGCGGTTGGGGTGAGGTTCACGCTGATGATTTCAGATTTAATAGCATCAATACTTCCTGAAAACGTATAGTAATCCGGATGCGATACGCTATACGGTAAGCCTACTTCATACCCAATCTGACCGAAGGTTGTTGAACCATTGGTGTCGGTTTGCTGTTCCGGGTAACCATCAACTTTAACTATGGCATTTGCAACAGGATTACCCTTACTTTGAACATTAAAGGTGATGCTATTGGTGATTTGGTTTAGGGTAACATTTAGGGCTGTTGATGAGTTATTTACGCTAAAATCGGTCCGCGAAGTGCTGATAAAGCCCTCGCATTCCACTTCGTAGGAGTAAGTACCCGATGGCAGGTATAGGTTTGCTATGCCATAGTTGGTTTTGCCTTGCTGGTAAAGTTCTGTTCCGGAATAGATTTTTACCAGGGCATTATTTAGCAGCCATACCCCTTTAGGCCCGGAACCATTTACGGTAAATTTTACACTGTAAACGCTACCGAGTATTTGGTTGAGGTAAATACTATAGGTGCTATCGGAACATACGTTCAGCCAGAACTCGGTGTTGATGAATCCATCCTTCTGTACAAGTACTTTCTTAACCCCTTTTGGCAAGTTGAATGAAGCTAACCCGTTAATGTTGGTTTGGCCGGTTAACCCATCAATCGTTACCTGAGCATCGGATATTTTACTGCCGGCAATATTGTTAACCAATAGCTGAATGTTGTAGAACACAGGGGTAAGGTTTACTATGTGATTGCTGATACCGCCGGGAATGCTGATAAGGGTATCTTTTGGGTTATACCCATCGGCTGAAATGCTAAAAGTATAGCTTCCTGCAGGAATATGAATGGTTGCGGTTCCATCATCAGCGGTGTATGAGGTTTTACTGTTAACCACGATTTTCGAAAGAGGAAGAGCAACATGGTTATATGCCGACCGTACAAGCAGGTGAACGGTATCTTGTTTTGCCAGTTCAACATCAATCGTTTTTCCTATACCGTTGATATCGGTAGTACCCGTTTTTGGTTCAAAGCCAAGAGCATTAACTGCATAGCTGTACGAACCATCAGGTAGATTGTAAGTAACTGTCCCGGTAGCTGTGCTAATTTTAATGCCATTGTTTATGCTCACAGACGCATTGGGCACAGGGTTGTCGTTGTTCATTACCCTAACTGCCAGGGGATATTCGTTTGCACTTCCAACGGTAGTTACCTTTGCCTTCCAGCCAGCGTTAACGGTGTTTTCATCGGAGATGAACCAGAAGGTGAGCTCTCCGTTCACACTTGTTGATGTGAATGATGGTGGAATAGAACTGCCACAGTAAGTTTCAACTAGAGGGCTTTGGGTGCTTGGCCCATTGAAAACTAAAAGCCTATCGTATTCACAGTTTGTATGCGATTCAACATCAAAGAGGATAAACTCAACCTTTACCCTTTTGCCGATAGCCCTTGGTTTAAAGGTTATGATTTTATTTTCGTAGTTGCCATACGAGGCATTTGGCCCGCCGGAATCATAAAACCAGATACTATCCACGTCAATAGTGGCATTATCCATCAGTACTTGCCCAACCAACGATGCAGTTCTAAAATTCCATATTTCACAGCTCTTATCGCATAGGCCAAATTGATTGCCAGGAATCACCCGCCAGTAGTATGTTGTTTGAGGTGACAATGTAATGTTGATCTTCGATTCGGTTACGCGTTTGAAGTAAGCTAACGAATCGGGATGGGTGCCAATGTAAACATCGTAGAAAAGGGCATCGGGCGATGCATTCCACGACAGCAAGGAGTATTCAACGTTTAGCTCGTTGTTTGCTGGCTGTGGGTTTTCAGGGCATATAGGGAGTTGTTGGGGAATATAACATTCTACCTTGGCCTTCCACCCGGGAGTAGTTTGTGAACCATCGGATGTGAAACGGAAAGTAACGTTTTTACCACTGGTATAAAAGGATGCTGGCAGTATATTTCCATTATATGGACTTCCTGCAATTGCATTCGAGTTGACGCTCGGACCATCGAAAGCGTATAGATAATCGTAACCCGATTCGGAACTGAATGCCAAAAATTCCACATGATATTTTTGAATATCATTTAATGCTTCAAAGGTTAGCGTATGGCTTTCGTTGTTACTGTAGTCTGCATTTTCACCGCCGGAGTCGGTAAATAGCGTGCTGCACGTGTTTACTGTTCCGGTTAACATTTTAGTAACCTCAAAAAGTGCTACTGGAATGGAAACATTTTTTTGTTGGGTTGCTTTGGGGTANNGTAAGTATTGTTTTTTCGTTGGGTAGCAAAGCACGGTTCGAGATGGGCTCAAAATTAGCGGCCACTTCACTGAGTAAGGTATCGGGTATTGTAACATGGGCCGAAAAATCGGGTATAGATGAACTTCCAAGGTTTTGGAATTCAAGCACCAGGTCAACAACTTCGGTTCGATCAACAAATCCGTTTGAATTGCCCATAAGGGTATCGATTACCGTAAAGCCATTATAAACAATTCGAGGGGCTGAAGCAGTAATTTTTAGGTTTGATGTCCAGAACCCTTGGGGTGAGGTGAAGGTAATCGGGAAAACCTGTGAGTAGTTATCGTCGATATCGGTAGGAATGCTGAAGGTGAAGGCTGCATTAATCCATTTTTCTGTTTCGGCATCCATATTTCCGATTCCAATTGAGTCGGTGGATATAAGCGTAATAAGTCCCTGGTTTGCAGTAATTTTTGCCCCAATATTTGTTGCTT
The DNA here is from genome assembly GCA_002383425.1 of Bacteroidales bacterium UBA4073. GTDB lineage: Bacteria > Bacteroidota > Bacteroidia > Bacteroidales > Tenuifilaceae > Tenuifilum. The sequence goes on from DFYV01000125.1 coordinate 11,066, forward strand.
CGGTTTTGCCCACATTCTTTACCAGAAGGTTAACCTTTACGGTTTCGCCATAATCGGGTACTGCATTGTTATTACCCGCTGTATCGTCGATGGTAATGGATGAAAGGGTAATATATGCACTGTCGGCAACAGAAACATCAATGGTATCGATAAAGGGTTGTGTAAGCGGGCGGGTAGCCGTTAGTACAATTTTTCCTGTGTCGGTTAACGCAGGTATGGGTATATCCATAATGCTATCGGTGGGGTAGTACATGGTTCCAATTATTTGCCCATTTTTGGTTAATGAAACAAATGTGCGTGCTTTAGCTCCAGTAGGTATTGAATTTATACCAACAGCAACGCTATCAGGGAAGGTTATTTGGTTGATTTCAGGTACTTTGAAGTATGGTATGAGCGATGGGTCGCCCAGTACGTTATAGGCTTCCCAGTAGTATGTTGAGTTGACATCACGGGGGTAATCGTTAAACTCAGCTTGAGTAACTGCCAGGTTACCGCAGAACATTATGGCGCCAGCGGTAACGTAATCGCTAATAAAGGGGGCATCGTAGCCTCCGGTGGTTGATTCATCAAATGAGGGAACGTAACCATTATTATCGCCACTCATAGGGAAAGCCCCTACTGCCCAGTACATGTCTTCTTTCCAGTAGCTGTTAGGCGATGATCCGATATAGGTAACCGCTCCGCCATTGCTTTTACGTAACCAGGCTTCACCTACCGATTCGGAATAGCCAAAGTTACCCGAAAGGCAGCAGTTTGCAACAACAAATGGATATTGCTGGTTGTTGGTGAAGCCATTAATGACAGGTATGGAGAGTGCAGGATCTTGCCAGTTGGTTTCGTTGCAATGGGCTGTGTAGTTGATAAAGCCTACTGCAATGCGTTGTGGGTCGTAGCAGCCTGTATAGCCCGGAGTGACCAATGGATTATTTGTATCGGAGGCAACGCCGTACTCGTAAATACTATTCCAGCCTTTGGTTTGGTTAAAATGATTTGCTGTGGCGTACTTTATGGTTGGCTGGGCAATGGCAGGATTCCATGTTGCATCAGCTCCAGCTATTAGGGTGGCATTGTTCAGGTACAGCGCATCGGCAAACTGAAACTTTTCGTAGTAGAGTATTTTGTTAACCATTGCTGTGAGTTGAGCTTCGCTTATAGCCGACAGGCGTCCGTAGTACATATCGGGAAACATATCGCCATCAACGCTGGCATAGTAAAGGTCGGTTAGCTTACCCGATTGTGTTCCGGTAGCCGAAGCAGGAACCTGCTCTACATCGCCTACTATCACCAGAAAGGTTGGTGCTGGGTTTTCGGGTGTGGCCGACTGGTAAACGGTTTGTATGTAGCTTTTTATTGCATTGGTTGTTGTTCCAATTTCATCGGTGTACTTTGTTGTAACGGTAAAACCCTTTTGGGTTTTCCATGCAATAAAGGGTTGCAGGGCAGCTTCAAACATTCTGTGGGCAATAATTAGCATGCCAACCGGGTATCGGGTTAAGTCGGGATGTCCATCGTAGGCGGCACCGCCAGCATTTAGCATCGATTTATAAACCACATCGAAGTATGGCGAGTAATACGGATTGGTATTGGTTTCGCTGGCAGTTTTAGTGTTAACAATGTCAATATCAACATCTATCTTACTGAATACCCTTAATTTTTGGTTTGCAGGGCTATACTCAAGTGGGCGAACTGTTATACGGGCAATGGTATAGTCCCGAAGGTTTCCCAGCACTTCGACAGTAACGTCGGGTATGGTAGTTTGAAACGAAGATTTAAGATAGGCTTGAGGCTTAATATGGAATGGCAATTGCAGCGTATCCTGATCCTTGCGGGCAGGTGGTTGCACAGGAATTATCGGGTTTTGAATGCCCTTTTCCAATAGCTGAACATCTTTCATGCTGTATTTGCTGACCCTTGCCGATACTGTGGCACCAAGCGGTATGCGTATTAATTTTTTGACTACAGGTAGCTCTGGTTCCCCAATATTACCATCGGGCAACGAGTTCTTAAACCATAGCTTTGTGTAAGTTTCTCCGTTTTTAGCTTGATGCTTATCCCACTCCAATTCCTCGATACTGATACTTAAGCGGTAGCTTTTAGGTGTATTTGCATAGAATTTTACATCATTAACACTACCCACTTCAATGCCTTCAGTTTGAAGCATAATCTTCTTAGGCTGTGAAAATCCAGCAAATGCGGTGAAAAGCAAAATGAGGGGTATGAAATTTTTCATCATTTTTATCACTGAGTTCAGTTTATAAAGTTCGTAAAGTTCATAAAGTTCATAAAGT
>DFYV01000194.1 GCA_002383425.1 Bacteroidales bacterium UBA4073
CTTCTACCTTCTAAACTCCTGCTTTACCATCAACCATCAACTGTCAACCATCAACTATTTTCCCGAACAACGAACAACGAACAACCATCAATTGCACATCAAAAAATTAACCTTAATTGAATAGCCATCTACTTAGCTTACCAGTCCGCAAACAACTGCGAGTTTTGTTATGGCATCCTCGTTATAGGTTTTGTGTGTATCAAATTCCCACAACCATTCCTGAACATCGCTAAGCATCGATAAATCGGCAAACACGGTTGGTCGGGTGGCAATTAGTTTGCCCCGATCATCGTAAAACTCTTCCATGATGTCGGTTATAAGAAGCGATTTGCCTTTTGGAAGACTTTCGATGTGTTTTTGCTGAATGGCTTTAGCTATTTCATCGTATTGCCAATTGGTAAGAGTTTTTTTATGCTTTATGAACTCAATAGGAATATCGCTTAGCTGGCTCATGAGGTTTAGTGAAACCACCAGATCGGCATTGCTGGTGTAAATGGAGGCTTTTAATATTTGGTTAATAAGAGCAAAAAAGTTTATTCCCTTTAACCTTGCCGTCAGCAGGTATTCAATTAGTCCCCCTGTAAGATCGTGGGTTTCAAATTTGATGGAGGGGTTGGATGAATACTTTTTGACAATTTGTTTGGGGTGATCCACATCGACAAGGGTAATGTTAATACCCATTGAAATTAGTGTATCGATGGGAACATCCAGCAGCAATCCGCTTCCGAGTATGCAAATGCTTTTGGGTTTTGCGGCATCAATGGCAGTAATAATTGCCTCTCTTGATTTTTTCAGGTGTTTTTCCCAGCCCTCGTGCTCACGGAGGTAACGGTTATAAATGCCCATCTGACCTGAGTTTAACCCCAACTGACGAGTCCTTTGTGCCTTTCGCAGCTTTTGAAAAAACATCATGGCAAAGCTAATCCATTTTAAGTATAGCTAAAAATGCCTGTTGGGGCACCTCAACCGTACCAATTTGGCGCATGCGTTTCTTGCCTTTTTTTTGTTTCTCCAGCAGCTTGCGCTTTCGTGTGATATCGCCACCGTAACATTTAGCGGTAACATCCTTTCGTAGCGCCTTAACGGTTTCGCGAGCAATAATTTTTGAGCCAATGGCAGCCTGAATGGCAATATCGAACTGTTGACGGGGTATAAGCTCCTTCAACTTCTCGCACATCTTACGCCCAAACTCGTAGGCATGGTCCTGGTGGATTAACGATGAAAGGGCATCAACCATCTCGCCATTAAGCAGTATGTCGAGCTTAACGAGTTTTGCCTCCTGATAGCCGTTCAACAAATAGTCGAACGAGGCATACCCACGCGATATGGACTTAAGCTTATCGTAAAAGTCGAAAACAATCTCACTCAGGGGCAGTTGGAACGAAAGTTCCACCCTGTCGGATGTGAGGAATACCTGGTTTTTGAGGATGCCCCGTTTATCGATACAAAGCTTCATTACGGCTCCCAGGTATTCCGACTTGGTAATAACTTGAGCTGAAATGATAGGTTCTTCAATATAGTCGATAGTGGTAGGATTGGGTAAACCGCTGGGGTTGTGAACCTCTACAAGTTCCCCTTTGGTGGTATGAACTAAGTACGATACGTTGGGAACAGTGGTTATTACATCCATGTCGAACTCACGATATAGCCTTTCCTGCACAATTTCCATGTGTAGCAAACCCAGGAAACCGCAACGGAATCCAAAGCCAAGTGCTAACGACGATTCGGGTTCAAATGAGATGGAAGCATCGTTTAGCTTCAACTTTTCGAGTGAAGTTCTAAGATCTTCGTACTCGTCGGCATCTACGGGGTAAAGGCCAGCAAATAGCATGGGTTTAACATCCTCAAAACCTGCAATGGCCTTCTCGCATGGGCGATTAACGTGAGTAATCGTATCGCCTACCTTAACCTCGTTCGATTCCTTAATGCCCGAGATAATGTAACCCACATCGCCTGCACTTATGTGGTCACGGGGTAGTAACTTAAGGCGGAGAATTCCCACCTCATCGGCTTCATATTCCCGACCGGTATTGAAGAATTTTACTTTATCTCCCTTACGGATAGTCCCGTTAAATACTTTATAGTAGGCAATAATGCCCCGGAACGAGTTGAAGATTGAATCGAATATCAGTGCCTGAAGTGGGGCGTCGGGATTGCCTACCGGTGGTTTTATCCGGGTCACAATGGCTTCCAATACCTTTTCGACACCCTGACCGGTTTTGGCGCTAACAGGGATAATCTCATCGCGCTTGCAGCCAAGTAGGTCAACTATTTGATCCTTTACATCTTCAACCATGGCTGCATCCATGTCAATTTTATTGATAATCGGAATAATTTCCAGATCGTGGCTAAGCGCCAGGTATAGGTTTGATATTGTTTGGGCTTGAATGCCCTGGGTTGCATCAACAACCAGCAATGCTCCCTCGCACGATGCAATGGCACGCGATACCTCGTACGAAAAATCTACATGGCCAGGGGTATCAATCAGGTTTAGCTTATACAGCTGTCCCTGGTAGGTATGTTCCATTTGTATGGCATGGCTCTTAATGGTAATCCCCTTTTCCCGTTCCAGATCCATGCTATCCAGAACCTGCTCCTGAAACTCCCTATCCGATAGGGTGTTGGTAAGTTCAAGCAGCCTGTCGGCAAGGGTGCTTTTCCCATGGTCAATGTGGGCTATTATGCAAAAGTTCCTTATATTCTCCATCCTATACTCTTCAAGTGAAATGCAAAGATACTGAAAAGTTGTGAATTACAGGTGGAAGAAGGTTCAAGGTTCGAGGTTTAAGGTTCGAGGTTCAAGGTTCGGAGTTCAAGGTTCAAGGTTCCAGATTCAAAATTACGAATTACGAATTACGAATTAAAGATTCTTTTTTCCGAATAACAAACAACCGTTAGCCGTTAAACGTTAAACGTTAAACGTCAACTATCAACCATCAACTTCA
>DFYV01000033.1:0-722 GCA_002383425.1 Bacteroidales bacterium UBA4073
GGTGGCTTGTCGCACATGTTTAATAAGGAGTACTGGAACTATGCCAAGTTAATATCGGGAGTATTGCGCAACGGTATGCCAATTGTTGACGTTGTAAATCTGGTATCATCGTTAAGGCTCGATAACGAGAGCATTAACTCATGGATTGCTGGTGTTGAACGGGCATTACGCCGTTACATTCCCGATGGCACAAAGGCAAAACCCGGTAAGAAGTGTCCTGAATGTGGAGCTGAGACTTTGGTTTACCAGGAAGGATGCTTGACCTGTCAGACTTGTGGTTACTCAAAGTGTGGATAGCAAAAAGTTCAATAAGAAAACGGTAGCCACCTGATGAGGTGGCTACTTTTTGCGGAATGAGGTTACTCATTTACATAATCTATAAACTCGTAGCCATTTCCTACCCAATCGAGATACCTGAAGAAATCAGCGGTAGCTATTACCAGCGACGCGGTGTTCAGGTTCGGATGAAAGCTAAGGCGTTTAGCACTTTTAAGCTCATTATCGATGAACAGATGAACGTGATGGCTGGTATCGTGAAGCAACCCGAAAGGTGATACTGAACCGGGGTTTAACCCCAGGTAAAGGTTCAACCGCTCGGGCGAAGCAAAGGTTAACTTCCCTTGCTTTAAGATTTTTTCGAGCTGGTGTATGTTTAACATTTTCCGGTATTCCAGTATTACCAAATAATGCCTGTTCCCCTTGTGATTCCGGAAGAATAGATT
>DFYV01000033.1:820-15732 GCA_002383425.1 Bacteroidales bacterium UBA4073
CCAAGCCAATCGGCAATTAGCGGGTATTGCCTATTGCCCAACCTGTGTTTTGAGAGAAGTTCAAGTACCTCGCTGTAATTTATAATTCCGCCTGCATCCTCAGGGGGTGATTTGCCTTGCCCTGTAAGGCAAACTGGCTTTTTGCTGTATGGCTCTGACTTTGGGTTGACTAAAGTAATCTCGATAGTCCAAAAATCGGCAAGGTCATAGATGTAAATTATCGGGTTTTGGGTGTTAATGGCCATACCCAGCGTTAACTCCTCCTCATTCTTCACGGCGGTTTGGCTAAGCCTGTAAAAGTGTGAGTGTACGTTACTCCATTCAAATGAAGCTTGAATAATTTCATGAAAAACCTGTAGGTTGATATTTTCATCAACACTGATGATTCTGAATATTTCAGGATTTGAATTAACAATGCTTAGCCTAACGTCAATCATTACGGTTTAATCGGGTTACTTTTCATCAAATATAGCTATTTTTTGTTTTGGTTGGTGATATTGGTGATATATTTGGTACTACCCTTATTTTAGTGGTTAAATATAGTTAGTTATAAATGTGGTTGAAATGTAGTTAAAATGTAGTTAAAATATGGTTGAGTCCGGTATAAAAAGCATGTTTTATTTTACCAAAACAAGTTATGTTGTTAATTGTCAGAATTTTAAAAAACGTTGTGAAATTAACATATAGCCCTTATTCTCAATGTTTTAACTTTATGAACTTTCAACCCCGATATAATCGGGACAGGCATTTATAAACTTTTTAGACTGAACTCATGGTTAAAATGTTGCTTTTTCTAAATATTTTCAATTTCTTAATTACAAGTATCTGCTCAAAAAGGTATGGTTAGAAACAAATTTATCGTGCCTTTTTCAATAAGGTAATAAGGTTAATATTCATACGTCAATATTTTTGTACTAAGGTTAAAAAGTTTGGGAATAAGGTTTATAAAAAACCTTATTTAATCAAAAAACCTTAGTACAAAATGAATACAATCAACTTTTTTTAACCTTATTACCTTATTTTTACCCTGCTTTTTTGAGAGGATACAATTACAACATATTAACTACATATGAACTACGTTTAACTACATATAAGCAAATTGCAAGTTATCATTTAATTCGTGGTAGAACCATATATTTAAATTACAAATGCCAACTTATTGAACAGGCTCTAAGTTAAAGTATTTGGTTTTCGTGGAAAACCTCTTGAATTATATCGGGAAGGTTGCTCTCAATAGTTTTTAAAACTTCCAGTACCCTTTTATGCCTAAATCGGTTTTGTCCTATTTCGTTAATGTGTTGAACAAAAGATTGCTTCAGTTCTTCGCTGTTGATTACCCCTTCCATATACTCCGACGCCTTGTGGTAAAGTTGAATAATTGGTAGGTACTGCGGTGTCCCTTTCATCTGTTTTTCCTTGGGTATTAGTTTGTATCTGCGAACGATAGATATAATTTTAGAGTATTTTTCTGAATGAAATAATGCATCGATATATGAGGTGAAAAACAAATGCCACCGAAATTCAAAGATTTCCTTTTTGTAACCATTAAGGAATACATCGGCATAATCTATTGCTTTAACACACTGCTTATTTGCAACCAATGTTTTGATATAAAAACTAACAAAACCAATTCGATAGTAAAAGTTGCCTGACTTTTTAAGTTTAGGGAATGATGAAATCATGATCTCCAAAGCTTTTTGGTTTTTACCTTGCCTCAGAAGTACATCACAAAGGTTTATTAAGTATAATAGGTAATCGCTATTGTGGTAGCGGATTGATAAAAATCCATACTTTTCGGCTTCATCCAGTTCGTTAAGTTTTGAGTGCATCATTGCGCGGTTTGCGTAGTAATTTGCAAGAATCCGTTTGGAGTAAAATACATATTTTTTGAATTGTTGGTCCAGATGCTCGTAAACTTGTAGTAACTTATCGAATTCCCTGTTTGTGTAGTATAAAATAGTTAGACGTACTAATGCCCTGTAACGCGTGTACCCGTCAATTGCTTCGTTGTAGTAAACATTGGTAAAAAGTTTTTCCCATGTTTCGAACTCCTCTGAAACCCAAATCTTTTTAAAAATAACTTTTTCGGTTGCTTCGTTCATTTTATTGTTAAGCGTTTGGGAGTTGAGGTAGTTCGATTTATAGCGCTCCAGGCAGTTCGATACAATGGTATAATTTCTGGGACGATTACGAACAATAAGGTAATCGCGGTAGTGTTGTAAAACCCTGTAAAATTTCATGAAGTAGTAATAGTTAGGCAAAACTTCGTCCATTTTTTTTAACAGTATTATCTCTTGATCTGACTGAATGGAGTCGTTCATTATACTCTTTTCTGTTTCAATAACCCAATCGTAAAAGATATCGATGTCGATCTTCTCCAAGTTAACCTGTATCCATGATTTTATGTATGAGTAGGTACGCTTATCAATGGTTTTATCAAAAGGCAAACGGTTATTAGGGTTTTTAGAATTGTAATGAATGAGGTTAAGGATTTTTATATTTTCTTCTTTTTGAAATTGCTGAATGGAAAGCAGGTAGTCCAATTCATGCGGATAGAGTTCAGCACAAAATTTCTCAAATGCGTCCAGCTTATTTTTCATTGTATTTAATGTTGTAATAGATAGATATTCAGGTTTATACTGTTCGTTACCTAAAATTTAAACATAGTCTAACCCTCATTGCTCTTAACAAGCAGAAAGATGATTCTTTAGTGAAGTAAGGCTAAGCATCAACGGAACGGTATAGGTCAGTACTTGCAATATAGTAAAAAGAACTGACCAGTAGGTCAGTTCTTCATTAAATTTGCTTTAGCCATCGCAAGGCTTCTTTTTCATCGGTAAAAAATTTTGTTGCGAACATTTTGGGGTCGCGTTTGGCCGTAATGTTTTTTATGGCAAAGGTTATAAATGGATCATCAGGCAGCAATGTGGCAGAACCTCTGTATCCTAAAGCCTGTGCCTTGGGGAGCCATTCATCATTCAACCATTTTTGGTCTTCCACGGCAAACACTTTGGCCTCTCTATTATCGGTTAGTATCTTGGTAAAAGAGTATTTTACCAAAAGATCAAGGGCGGTATTGCACCCCTTTTTGAATTCTTCGCTTGGTGGAAACCCAAACCATTTTATTTTTATGCAGGGGACATGGTCAATTACAGTTATCTTGCAATGCTTCCCTACTTCAATGGTTTCCATGGTAAGAAACTACTTTAAGAAATCAATTACGGATTTATTGAAAACATCAGGTTTTTCGAACATCACAAAATGTCCGCATTCTGGTATCATTACAAGCTTGCTGTTAGCAATTCTGGATGCTCCGTATTGTGCAATATCTATGGTTTTCCCGGGATTGAGGTAACGATTTGGGATTAAGTTATCTTTTTCGCCAAATAAAATGAGCGTGGGAATTTTAATATTGTCAAGATAATCAATAACAGGTTCATCAACCATACCCTTAACCGATTGTGCTACGGCATAGCAGTAGGCATCAAAATCAGAAGCTTTCCGCATACGTAGCCTGTCAGTAATCATAAATTCTGCCTCTTTGGGCATCCTATAAAAGTTAACTGCCATGTTGTTTTGAATTGCTTCGGCAGTGGTCAGCTTTACACTTTTGGGCGTCGTCACGTCCCTAAGCCACTGTTTCTGGCCTGCAGTAAATCGCTCGAAACCTGCTGGAGATACCAGAATAATCCCTTTGACTAAATCGGGGAATAGCAGTGCTGTGGTAATAGCGATTTGGCCTCCCATTGAATGCCCAGCAAGATAGATATTTTGCAATCCAAGCACATTAATCATTTCAGCAATAACGCTTGCGTAGTAAGACATCAGACCACTATGGGGTTCCATGCTCGACTTGCCATAGCCAGGAAGATCAATGGCAATACAACGGTAATGTTTACCAAGTTCTTCAATATTCCTGCTCCATGCAGGTGCGTAACTACCCAAACCATGAATAAAGATTATAGTTTTGTCACCTTTCCCTGTTTCGGCATATGCAATGGTATGTCCATTATTGGGCAACTGAACCTTTTTGGTTGCAAATGGATATTCCAATTCGTCCATTTTACTGATATCGCTTAGGCCCTTATAAGGGGAACTGCAACCTGAAAACATCATGACTGTTAGAATTGCTATGTTTAGGAGTCTCATCATTGCTCTACAATTAAAACATTAACCATTTAAACACCACAAAAGCTGTCCATGGGTTTGTTGGACGCTTATCGAGATTTCCATTAACGGCACTACCGTGGGAATTCTCCTTACTGTCGTAGAAATCGCCTAACATCAGGTAGGCTCCGTGAAGTTCTATGCTCATGAATGGCCCAAAATTGTACATGATAGCCCCATTAAGTTCGGTGCCCATAACGTATCCTCCTTCTTTTGGCTGAACATTCGAAAGGGCAAATGCTCCGCCCAGTTTGGCATTAAATCGGTTAGGTATAATGCTTTTGGAAAATGTCAGAGTGCTGGCTGTCAATCCATAGCCCATATTCGAGATGTCGCAAATGGCAGGAGCAAATCGATTAACCACGTTGCCGTGGGGCATTAGAATGTATGAGCCGCTGCTGATGAAAATGGCACCGGGCGAAGCCCACTGATTGCCAGTAATAACGCCCGAGTATCTGCCATCTTTCAACCCATCGGCATCGCCTGAGGAGTATAGCATGTCTAAGGTAACCGCGTCGGAAAGTGTTTGGCCGTACCGGTACGATACCCTTAGGTTGGCTGCAAAACCTAAAAAATCGTTAGCCTTTGTCCATTGGCTTAGGGAAAGGGTTTTGTTTAAAAGGGTATCTGCTTTACCAAGGTTAAAGTTAATGAAGCCGGTTACCATCCATGGGTCGAGCCAATGCTCGGTGTTGCGACCAAAAAAGGTGCCAAGCCAGTAGATATCGGCTTTGTATGGTACATCGCCGTAACGGAAGAAATAGGTGCCATTATATGAGGCCAGTAAGGAGTTGAGCCCTTGACCAAGGATTGAAACGCCCCCTTTGCCCGATGCCCTGTCGCGTAGCCAGTAGGCCGATAGCCCCCACTTCCATGTCCTGCTAATATCTTTTTCACCGGTTAGCTCAAACAGCGAAACGTCGTCGTTTTGTTCAGTTGAGTTTTCGTAGAGCTTGTAGTATCCTGCTTTTATTCTTGAAAAATCCCAATCCTTTTTAACCGATATACCAACGCCATCGGTTCCCCAGTAGGCAAGGCGGTACCCCGTTGTAGTCATTTTCTCAAATACAGTTCGGTAGGGGTTATATGGGGTATCGAATAGGCGTTGCAGGCCCAAGTTAATATACCATCCCTCCGATGGATTAAGTTCGATCTCAATATTTTGGGTTTGTAGGTTTACATGGTCGGCCGAAATACCCGAACCAATGTTTCCTCCTACACCATAGGCTGCATCACCCCATGTCCAATCTATTTCAAACGATGCCCGCAGTAATGCTTTACCATTGAATAGTTTTGGTTGATAGATGAAAAAAGGTATGAGCCTTTGCTCGAAATACTTTGAGGTTAGTGAATCGCTGGTGGTGGTTGTATTACTTCCGAATAGTCGCCCTACTACTTGTCCTTTAAGGAATTCGCTGTTTGCATACATGTTTGATGCCACTCCCTGATTGATAAAGAAGGCAAAAAACTGCAATTCTTTATCAGCTTTTTCAGGTATTTCCTTTGAGAAATACTGATTGGATGGCACTTGTCCCTGACTGCTCCATGCCAATAGCATGAGTAGCACAAAACCATTTAGTACTTTTTTCATTGACATTGATGAATTCAATGGGTTTGGTAAACAAAAAAGTGGCTTGCTATGCTTGCAAGCCCTTTTGATTAAATTTAACGAACAAGTTTAATAAACTTCTGAATGTTGGTAGTTCCATAAGCTCCATTACTGGTGCTTCCAAATCCACCACTTGCGGTTGGCGGGGTAACTCCCTGAATGGGCGGTTCGGTTTGGGCAACTTCATAGTCCATGGTATAAGGACTTTTGGTTGCATCAATTTCAAAAATACCTTGGCTGGTAAGAGCAGTAGGGGAATTCTGATTCAAGGTGATATTCCAAATGTTTCCCACGCCCGATTTGGCTTGAACGTAGGTTCCAGTGAGAGTTGTTTTTGCCCCATCGGAAAAAGACTCAACCAGGTAGGTATTGTCTTTGTTGAATTTGGAATAAATAGAGTCAATCCCCAAATAGGCAAGTAAAGGGGCAACATTTGTGCCTGAAGAGTACCATTCACCAACAATACCTACTTTTTGTGGATCGTCTGAATCGTCATCTTCGCTTTTTTCGCAGGCCACAAAAGCTACAGAAAGCATCATGGCCAAAACTAGAAACTTCTTCATCTTCGTAAATTTTTAGTTAGACTTGAGTTTATTTTTATTTAATGCAAGTAAAATATTCGTACCAATTAATGTCAACATTACTATTAAATATGATGGGTTGACAATAGAATAAATTGTATTTTAAAAACATCTTAATGTCTTATAAATGAGATGAATAAATCAAGCAACGCTGGTTTTGACCTGCTAACCCCACCGAATTACGTTGGCCCCCCATGCATAACCTATTCCGGCAGCTATCATCGATACTATTGTACCTTTTTTAATTTTTCCTGATTTCAGCCCCAAATGAAGCGACAAAATTTGGTCCACCTGTCCCATGTGGCCGTAATCCTCAAGGTATAGGGTTTGATCCATGTTCAATTCCAGCTGCTGCACTATATACTCAAACATGGATCTTTTAAAATGAAGGCAGGCTAAGTACCCTAATTTATCCCTATCAACCCCCGATTTTTTGAAAGCCATGTTAATGCAGTGCATCCAGTTAGTCATGGAGACATCATTAAGCCTTTCCTTCATGTGTTTTTCGTTAAATACCCTAAGCGATTTGTAGGCAATATTGACGTTTTCGGCAGAAATTGGCTTACAGGTTCCTCCAAACTCAACGCCAACATCACGCGCCAGCGAGCCGTCGGTCATAATATGTGTTCCCAGTAAAACATTTTTTCCCAGGTTGCGTTGCATGATTAAAGCCCCGGCCCCTGCCGACAGGTTATACATGAACGAAACTGCAGGATCTTTAAAATCAATGAAATCGCCGTTGCGATACCCCCCAACAATTAAAACCGTTCTTATATCCTCGTCGGCAAGCATCATGTCCTTGGCCATTTTCATGGCCGCAACGGTTGTTCCGCAGCGTAGTTGAACATCAATTGCCCATGCGTTTTTTGCGCCAATTTGCTCTTGAATGTAAATTCCCGATGTGGTTAAAGGGTACTCCTTCCATTCCTCGCCAATGCAGAGTATTAGGTCGATTGATTCTGGATCAACTCCGGTATTAGCCAGGGCATCAATGGCCGCCCTAACCCCCATCTCCTGTGTACCATCGTTGGAGCCGGGAACTACTATCGATTTTATGCCCAATTTTTCAATCACGGCTTGCTCTGTCCAGTTACCACCAGTGGCCTCAGCAATCTGCCTGGCTGTCATTCTTCCTTCGGGAATGTATATTCCCGTTCCAACTATTCCAGCGTGTGAATTCATGTTCCTAAAGGATTGAAGGTTAGTATGTAAACAGATTGCTTCCTACTGCCAAACCAGCACCTGAAGCGATAAACACAACCCTATCGCCACGTTTTACTCTATCTTCGGTAATTGCATGATGGAATGCCATGGGAACACAAGCCGATCCGGTGTAACCATAGCGGTCCATAACGAAGGTGGTTTTAGTTATTGGCTGTTTCAGTTCATCCATGACTTTAAGAATAACCGATTTGTTTATTTGGGTAAAGATGAAATGATCGACCTGGTTAGCGGTGAGGTTATTGTCGGCAAGTAACTTGTTTGCCACTATAGGCCAAAGTTTTACATTCCTTTCGCCCGGAAGCGGTTTCAGGTTCTGTAAACCAAACTCATGGGCGTCAAGTATCTCATGGGTAATGGGGTTACGACTTCCCCCTGCATAAATTCCTATGAAGTCCCACTGGGTACCATCGGCCAGATGTAATCCGGCAATATAGCCCGATTCGGGAGTAGGGGCTCTTTCAATTAGAAAGGCACCTGCACCATCAGCAAAGATGGAGTACCCAAATGCATCGTTGGGCCGAACAAATGCGGGCATATTGTAAACCCCTATAACCAAAACGTACTTCAAATGTGGTGAGTTGCTAAGTATCTTTACCGCTGTATCGTAAGCAATGGTAAAGCTGGCGCATGAAGCATTTATATCAAAGGTGGTTGACCAACACTCCTTTCCTTGAATTCTTCCTTGCACAACTATGGATGTTGCTGGTGATATAAACTCAGGGGTATCGGTGGCTACGATTATGAGCCCAATTTCTTCGGGGTTGATACCTGCCTCTGCAATGGCATTTTGTGCCGCTTTGGTGGCAAAATCGGCAGTGGTTTCATCAATTCCTCGTAGGTGGGCAATATGCCGCTTGAATATCCCAATTTTTTGTTCGGTTTTTTCTGAATCAAAATCTATTCCTGCAAGCATTTTTAGTTCATTGTTGTCAATGGGCTTGCCTGGAGCATAAATTCCGGTTGCTTTTATTCTAACTGGTATCATAATACTAAAATTAAATATATCCCATTTGTTTGGCCTTTTCGGTTAACTCATTGTGGAACTTTGGATGAGCAATCGAAATAAGTGCTTTAGTTCGTTCTTTCACGGTTAAACCAGTAAGTCTTGCATAACCCCATTCGGTCACAATGTAGTCGGTATTGCTCCGATGAAGGGTAACTGCTGTACCTTCGGGCAACACAGGTACAATGGTTGAAATTTCACCATTACGTGTGGTGGATCGGCAGGCAATAATTGATTTTCCAAGTCCATCAAACCCATCAACGGCGCCTTCGGCAGTATCGGTTTGCCCCCCAGTCCCGGAGTACTGGTTTATTCCTATCGATTCACTGGCTACTTGTCCGGTAAAATCAACCATTATGCAGGTGTTAATGGAAACCATTCTGGAATTTTTGCGGATAACACAAGGATCGTTAACGTAACGCCCCCTCAAAAACTCAATGGAAGGGTTGTTGTCGAGCCACCGGTAAAACTTTTCGGAACCCATAGCAAAAGTACAGATGAACTTCCCATTATGTAGTGCTTTCCTTTTGTTTGTGATAACGCCTAATTCATAAAGTTCCATTATTGAATCGACAAGCATTTCGGTATGCACTCCAAGGTCTTTTTTATTTCGTAGTGATAGGGCGACGGCGTTAGGGATTTCGCCAATGCCTAACTGAATTGTTGAGCCATCGTCAACCAGGTCAGCTATATGCTCGCCTATTCGCATGGCTTCTGAATCGGGTTTTGGCGATGGAAGCATTGGTGGTAATTGATGATACTCAACAAAGTAATCTATATCACTAATATGAACGTGGGTATCGCCAAATGTCCGGGGAAGTTTATTGTTAACCTCGAGCACCACAATTTCGGCTGCTTCAAGAATATCTTTTTCATAGGTTACGCCAAGGGAAAGCGATACAAATCCTTTTTCGTCGGGCGGTGTGCAGGTCCCCACAAACATGTGGGGTTTACGTACTTTTATCCTGTCGGTTGCTGCCCGGTGCAGCATATTGGGCACGTAGGTTACAGTGCCAGTTTTTTCCTTTAAGGCCTGGCGTGACCCTGGGGCATGAAACCAGCTGCAAAGCTCAAAGTGCCCCTTCATTTCAGGTTTCATGTAAAAGTCATAAGGTTTCATGGTAAGGACAGAGAAAACCTTCACATCTTTTACCCTATCTTTTGCCAGATGGAAGTAACTCATGCAACCCTGTGGTTCCGATGCGCATTGGGCAACAATGATATCGCTGTCGCTCTTTATCAAATCGGCAACCTGCTCAAGGCTGATTAGCTTGCTTTTGTATAAATTGTTGAAATTAACCATAATCCAAATTTTTACTCTGTTTTCCTTCCTAATCGTGAAATAAACAGGGCTCCAAACCCGAATATAACCGATATAACAATAGCGCTTGATGCTGCAATTGCGGGATTTCGGACAATGCCCTCTAAGTAGGTGTTAAAGAACCCGAATCCGATTGAGTACGTTTCGTGCAAGTAGGGTAAAATGTAGTAAACGCTAAAGTGTGTAACAGCGGCAGCAATTGAAGCAAGAAAAGGAATCCACGATTTAACGTCTTTTAAAAAGATGCCCATAAGTATTGGTACAAAAATTATTGAAAAATAGGCGTAAACGCCATTCTGTGCCAGTATTGCCACGCTTAATTTTGGATTCAGCAGCTGGTCGCGCGCAATTAGAAACGATACCAGAGCCAGTGCTGCTATAATTATTCGGTTGGCTGAAAGGTATTGCTTATTGCTCAGTTTCCTTTTTTCACCCCATAGGGGTTTCACAATGTCGTTGTTTATACTACTGCTAAGCGACTGGATTAGCCCTTCCAGGGTTGACATTCCAGCCGAAATCAAACCGAGTATTACCAGCAACCCAACAACTGTGGCAAAAATACCATTAGAAAAAACTTTGACCACGTATGTTGGAATAATACTGTCATTGGTTAAAGCGATACCATTAAGTGTAAGATCGGGGAATTCGATGCGAGCCCAAAGGCCAGCTATTACCACACTAAAAAAGAGTAATTCAACAATAATCGATGTGGCCAAAAATTTATTTACATCGCTTTCCTTTTTCAATAAGAGCGATTTGGTGATGATATGTGGCTGACAAACTACGGCTAACCCAACTACTATTTGCGCAAAAATAATTTCATAAAAGTCTCTAAAAAGTGGGCTTTTAGGATTGGTTGGTTTGGTTAAAGAGGGATCAATTGATGAAAGTTTATCAATAAAAGCTCCGAATCCATCGTTCAGGTGATGGATTCCCGAAAATATCAAAATAATGGCTACCACTATCATAATTAGAGCCTGTATGGTATTGGTATAAACCATAGCATTTGCTCCACCAAACATCATATAGCCAAATACAAATAATACAATTACGGCAAGGACTGTAATTTCGTTAGCGTTAAGTGCACTGGCAAATACTTTGGTTAAAGCCACAAGAATTAAAACAATAAAGGTGATAAGTAAAACAGAAAGTATGGCAATGAAAAGAGCATACGATTTGCTGTTGTACTTTTTTTCCATCCAGCTGGCAATAGAAACCGCACTTACCGATTGTCCAAAATGTCGAAAACTTTTTGTGAGAACTGCCAATGCTACTACGGTGGCCAATGGGAAAAAAACTGCATATGAAAGCACACCGCTAATTCCGTAGTTTGCTATCAATCCGGGATTGATAACAAAGGTTGCAGCGCTGGTTATTGCTGCTGCCAGGGAAAGACCCACCGAGTAAGGTGAAAACGACACGCTTCCGAGTGCATAATCTGTCATGCTCTTTACTCGACGTGCTCCCCTGATAACAAAGTAAAGAATGGCGCCAGAATACAGCGCTATAAGTAACCATGTTCCAAAAACTTGCTCGTTAGTTGCCATAGGTTTGGTATATTAAATAAAATATAATTCATAGATATAGGTTAGGCAATTGATGTTCATAGTTGCATCTATGGTTCAAACATTTATATTGTGATTCCTCCATCTACGCTCAGAACTGCCCCATTGATATAAGCGGCCTCATCGCTTGCCAGGAAAAGGTAAGCAGAACCAATTTCATCGGGTAGTCCTAAACGACCTACCGGGACCTTTTGCTCCATGGCTTTTAGGACATCCTCGGGCATTTTTTTTACCATTTCGGTTGCAATGAAACCGGGTGCAACCGCATTTACGGTTACCCCTTTCCGTCCAAGTTCTTTGCCCCAGGTTTTAGTCATACCAATTAGTCCAGCCTTAGTAGCCACGTAGTTGGTTTGGCCAAAGTTTCCGTAAAGTGCAACAACCGACGATGTGTTTACAATACGGCCATACCCTTTGTCAACCATGTAAGAGCTAACACACTTGGTGCAGTTAAAAACCCCCGTCAGGTTTACGTCGATAACCTCCTGCCACTGCTGGGGGGTCATCTTTTTTAAAGTGGAATCACGGGTAATTCCCGCATTATTTATCAGAATATCAATTCTCCCATACTTACCAATGACACCATTGGTTGCTGCTTCAACCTCATTGAATTTTGCCGTATTAACCCTAATAAACTCTGCATCTCCTCCATTTTCTTTTATTTCGGCAACGGTTGCTTTACCCTTTTCCTCATTCATATCCCAAATTATCACGGTTGCGCCTTCATTCGAAAAACGTATGGAGGCCGCTTTGCCAATGCCATCGGCACCGCCGGTAATAATAGCAATTTTATTTTCTAATCGTTTCATGGTAACTATTTTAATGTTTAAACGTTTTCAACAATTAAAGCACTTCCCTGCCCTCCGCCAATGCACAGTGTAGCCAGTCCAATGGCTGAATTTCTGCGCTTCATTTCATAAATGAGGGTGGTGAGGATACGGGCTCCAGAAGCCCCAATTGGATGCCCCAATGCAATGGCTCCGCCATTAACATTTACTTTATCGGGATTCAGGTTTAGGTCGCGAAGCACTGCTATTGACTGAGCTGCAAAAGCTTCGTTAGCTTCAATAAGATCAATATCGTTTATTTGCATTTTAGCCTTTTGCAGGGCAATTCGAGTAGCTGGTACAGGACCATAGCCCATAATTTTGGGGTCAAGGGCTGCATTCCCGTATGAAACTATCCTAACCAGTGGTTTGAGGCCTAATTCTTTTGCCTTTTCGCCCGACATAACTATTAGCATGGCAGCTCCATCGTTTATTCCCGAGGCATTACCAGCCGTAACAGTACCATCCTTTTTAAAGGCAGGGTTTAACTTTTGTAATTGCTCAAGGGTAACGCCATGCCTGATAAATTCATCGGTTCTGAATCGGATTGGATCGCCTTTTTTTTGAGGTATTTCAACGTGAACTATTTCAGGGTCAAACTTACCCGCTTTTTGTGCGGCTTCGGCCTTTTGCTGGCTTCGCATTGCAAATACATCCTGTTCCTCGCGGCTTATGTTCCATTGTTCAGCAATGTTTTCGGCCGTAATCCCCATGTGGTACTGGTTAAAAGTGTCGGTTAGGCCGTCGTATATCAAGCTGTCAATTAACTGACCATGTCCCATGCGATAACCATTCCTTGCCTTGTTGAGCAAATATGGGGCGTTAGTCATACTTTCTGTTCCTCCTGCAAGGATTACATCGGCATCGCCAAGCATGATGAATTGTGCAGCCATGGAAATTGTCCGTAATCCCGATCCACACACCATATTAATAGTCATAGCTGGTGATGTTTCGGGCACACCTGCTTTTATGGCTACCTGACGGGCAACATTTTGACCAAGGCCAGCTGATAAAACATTGCCTACAATTGTTTCATTTACCTCGTTAGGGTTGATTCCAGCACGAGCTATTGCTTCACGTGCTGCCACGACTCCTAACTCAACAGCACTAAATGCCGATAGGCTGCCATTGAAATTACCTATGGCTGTTCGGGCTGCTGATACAATTACAACTTCTTTCATTTTTTAGGGTTCTTTAGTTCGTTTCTTTCCACGAAGTAAATAATAGCCAGACCCTAATGACCAGCCCGCTAAAATTTCATATATGTTGACTTATTCGTAAACAATTAGCAATAAATAACATATTTAACTGATAAATAAATAGATAAAAGTGTTGAGTATTGAGTTGACATATTTATTGGGAGTAAAAAAAAACCGCTCCAGGGAGCGGTTTTGGTTGTCCTGCCAGGGGTCGAACCTGGACTCTTCTGATCCAGAGTCAGACGTGTTGCCAATTACACCACAGGACAGTATGTATATATCGCTGCAAAGATAATGTTTTTAAAAATTTACTTGCAAAATATTTTACAATTTTTGCCGTAATCCCCTTACAAAGGGCAGAAGCCAGCTACTTGCCAGCTATTTTTGCCCATGTGTCCTTTAGGGTTACGGTTCGGTTAAATACCAGGTGTTCAGGGGTTGAGTCATAATCCACGCAGAAGTAACCAAGCCGTTCAAACTGGAACTTATCCAGATGTTTAGCATGTTTAAGCGAGGGTTCCAGGTAGCCATCACCAATGGTTAACGAATTGGGGTTGAGCGACGATTTCCAGTCCTGACCTTCGGGAACATCATCGGGATTGGATAAGGAAAAAAGCCTGTCGAACATTCGAATTTCGGCTTTAACCGCTTGGGGTACGGAAACCCAGTGGATTGTTCCCTGAACCTTTCGCCCGTCGGGCGAATTGCCACCGCGCGAAGCAGGATCGTAGGTGCATCGGAGTTCGGTAATGTTCCCTTGCGCATCCTTGATAACCTCCTCACATTTGATAAAGTATGCGTAGCGTAAGCGAACCTCCTGACCGGGAGCAAGACGAAAATACTTTTTAGGGGGATTTTCCATAAAGTCATCGCGCTCAATATAAATCTCGCGGCTAAATGGTACTGTACGCTTACCAGCCGATACATCTTCAGGGTTATTAATGGCCTCAAGCTCTTCAACTTGTCCATCGGGGTAGTTTGTTATAACCACCTTTAGGGGGTTAAGTACTGCCATTCGGCGCTCAGCTCGCTTGTTCAAATCCTCACGGATACAGAATTCAAGTAGCGAAAGGTCAATCACGTTATCGCGTTTGGCAACTCCTACCTTATCGGCAAAGTAACGTATTGCCTCTGGGGTATAGCCACGCCGGCGTAAGCCACATATAGTTGGCAAGCGTGGGTCGTCCCACCCCATAACCACCTTACCCTGTACCAGCTGTAGGAGTTTACGCTTGCTCATTACGGTATAGGTGAGGTTTAGGCGCGCAAATTCGTACTGTTTTGATGGGAAAATTTCCAGCTTTTCAATAAACCAGTCGTAAAGTGGCCGGTGTACATCGAACTCGAGCGTACAGATGGAATGGGTAACTTGTTCAATGGAGTCCGACTGTCCGTGAGCGTAATCGTACATGGGGT
>DFYV01000014.1:0-9833 GCA_002383425.1 Bacteroidales bacterium UBA4073
ACGCCCAAGCAGGGCGTGGCTTTTTATATTTGTTCACTTCAACTTTTTTATCTTATCTTTGCACCGTTTAACATCGTTGATTCATATATTTGCATCCTAAAAATGAATTTTTTGGATAGGAATTTAACAATAGCATTAATTTTCTTTATATTAATTTTAGCTTTTACGGGTAATGCCTTCTCTGAAACGCCTTTTATTCAGGATACCCTTAAAGGGAAAAAAATAATTGTAGGTGAAAGAAGTAGTGTTAGCACTCCTGATAAAACTACCGATACTACAAAAATTAATCAACGAAATATTTTTGGATTTCTGGACATAGATGATCCAATGGTCAAATCATTCGCCTGGTTTTTCGATAATCAAACCTATGATTTACTAATAACCCAAGCCTTTGACAGTTCTCTTTACCTGGTCCATTTAGTTTTGCCAGGGCAAAAGAATCTTTCAACTTTGACGTACCTTGGCAATATGGGTTCGCCCATACAGTTCGACCATTTTTTTGAACGATCGGATTATTACCCTTTTTTATTTGCCAAGGGTTACAGCCCCTATGAGCAGCCTACTATCAGCAGAAAAAACTATAATGTTCGACGTCCACATACTTTACTTGAGTATTCAACTTCTGGTAAACGAAGTATTGCCGAGCAAAATTTTCGGGTTTTCCACACTCAAAACGTAAATCAATTCTTAAATATTGGTTTGCAGTACGATTATTATAATACAAAAGGAATTTATGAAAATCAATTAACCAGAAATAACGATTTTACTGCGTTTGCAAGTTTTTACAAAAAAAGAATATCAGCTCAGGGAACATTTGCTTACACTTACATAAGGAATAAGGAAAATGGCGGGTTACTCGATGATAGTTACATACAGGATACGGTGATGGAACCAAACCTTGTCCCTTTCAAATTGAAAGACGCATCAACAGAATACCGCAAGAGGAGTTTTGGGGGTGTAGTTGGATATGATATTCTTGTTAAAAAATCAAAGGAGAATGAGAATGATATGAAGTCGATTCTCACGGCAAAGCTGATTTTTGATGCAAATCGATATACCAGGGTTTACAGCGATACTGAAACCGATTCTTTGTATTATAATAATTTTTATATCAGCACCACCTCTACTCACGATTCCACCTACATGGTAACTTACCAGACCACATTACTTGTTGAGTTAAGTCAGGTTGCAAAATTTCCTGGAATTCCTGGTTTACGTGCCTGGTTTTCGATTCTGGATGGGAGTTACCACTATTTCACCCCTGACGATTTCATTTACTCAAATGATAATCCCAAACTCAACACAAATCACTTCGGGGTAGGTGCGTTTAGTCAAAGTAAGTATCTATCCTACAGCGGTGCTGCCCGATTCTACTTAAGTGGATACAGGGCTGCCGATAAAGAGGTGTTTGGGCGTTTAGCTGTTTTGCCATGGAAATCGAAAGAGATGCCATACATTGCCGGGGAGTTAAGCATTTCGGACCGAGAACCCGATATCTTTGTAAACAGCTATTTCTCGAATCACTATAAATGGAATAGTAATTTTGATAAGGAGAGCCGTTTCAGGATAAGTGCAAAGTTTGGTGCCGAACGAGTTGGTTTTGAGGCAGGATATAACTTAGAGCATATCTTAAACTTTGTGTATTTCGATACGCTCTCATTGCCTGCGCAAACATCAAAGGTTACTGTAACGTCGGCATATTTACAGGAAAAGTTAAAGGTTGGATGGTTTAATGCGGTTTGCCGGGTTATTTGGCAGGCAAGCACCAACGCCGACGTATTGAGTTTGCCCACTTTTTCAGGCTTTAGCGCAGTTTACATCCAATTCCCTGTAGTGAAGAACGTTCTTACCATGCAGTTTGGAGTTAGTGGTTCGTACCGCACCAATTTCTTTGCCGATGCTTACAATCCAGCTCTTGGCATATATTACAATCAGCGCAACCGTAAAATTGGCAACTATCCATTTGTCGATGTTTTTTTGAATGCTAAATGGAAACGTACCAATTTATTTGTCAAACTTGACCATGTTAATCAGGGAATCCCAAATAATCAATACTATACGACATTCCACTACCCACACAACCCCAGGAGGGTAATGTTTGGCGTTTCGTGGATGTTCTACGACTAGTAATCAAAATTCGTAGCTGTCCCTCAACAAATTAGGTTAATTTTGTGTTTCTAATTGGTTAAACCAAAAAAGTCATATTATGGTTAAATATTTTAATTTTCTGAGAGTAGGGTTGATTTTTTTGGCTGTGCTTTTGGTGTTCTCATTCATAAACTGTGAAAGGAAAACAAGTGAGGTAGTAGAGGTTCAGAGAGATCTTGCCGATATTCTTGCCGATGGTGAAATTGTTGCTGTAACCGATTACAATGCAACCAGTTACTTCGTTTATAAAGGAGAACCGATGGGCTATCAGTACGATATGCTCCGTGATTTAGCCACCTTTTTAGGCGTTAAGCTCAAAATTCTAACCGAGAACGATATCGATAAATCGTTTGAAATGCTTAAAAAGGGAGAGGTTGATATAATTGCAAGCAGCTTAGCCATAACAACCCAACGAAAGGAGGAGTTAGATTTCACAATCCCTCACGGCGAAACCAGCCAGGTGCTGGTTCAAAGAGTGCCTAAAAATGGTAAACCAGCCATTCAAAATACCCTTGAACTTTCCGGGAAAGTGGTATATGTTCAAAAGAGTTCGGCGGGCGCCCAACGTTTAAAAAATCTTTCCGACGAAATCGGGGAAGAAATAACCATTGTTGAACTTCCCAATTACGATGCCGATAAGCTGATAGAACTGGTAGCAACAGGAGAAATCGATTTGGCGGTTTGCGACGAATCGGTTGCATTGGTAAAATCGAACTACTTTAAAAATATCAACATTGATGTACCCATAGGATTCCCGCAAAAAACTGCCTGGGCTGTCAGAAAGTCCTCCCACGAACTTCGCAAAAGGGTTGATGGTTGGTTAGAGGGGTATCTGCAAACTGCCCATTACCGTAATATCGAGTTGAAGTATTTCTCACAGGAACGATTTGTCCGTCGGGCAAGTAACGATTATTTCTATATATACACCGGGAAAATATCACCTTGGGATGAATACTTTAAAAAGTATAGCAAGGGCATAGGTTGGGATTGGAGACTTTTAGCTTCTTTAGTTTACCAGGAATCGCGTTTCCAGCACGATGTAACATCAAGTCAGGGGGCATCAGGGCTCATGCAGATGATGCCTCAAACAGCCGAATACTTTGGAATTGATGATACTGTTAGCCCTGTCAAACAGATTGAAGTTGGAGTGAAATATATCAAGTGGCTCGAAGACCGTTTTGCATCCCCCGACATTCCCGAGGAAGAAGTAGTAAAGTTTGTGTTGGCGTCGTATAATGCAGGAATCGGACATGTTATTGATGCCCGCAACTTAGCCAGGAAGTATGGCCGCGATCCTAATACCTGGGATAACAATGTGGAGTATTTCATTCAGAATAAATTGCAATTCAGCGACGATTCGGTGGTTAAGCATGGCAAATTACGGGGTAGTGAAACTACCCTGTACGTCAAAGAGATTATCGATAGGTATCAACACTATAAAAACATTATTGAAGAGTAAATCGCTCCTTTTTTTGCTGCAACATCCATTTTTCTTACCTTTGCGTTAAATTTGACGAGCATGAGTAATCGTAAAGTTCGTGTACGTTTTGCACCGAGTCCAACAGGTCCTTTGCATATTGGTGGTGTGCGTACTGCATTATTTAACTATTTTTTTGCCCGTCAGCATGGAGGCGATTTTATACTTCGTATTGAAGATACCGATTCGCAGCGTTTTGTTCCCGGTGCCGAGGAGTATATCAACGAGGCGTTAAGCTGGTGCGGGATAAAAATTGATGAGGGAGTTCGCGAGGGGGGTCCCCATGCACCTTACCGGCAAAGCGAACGCAAGCATATATACAGGCAATATGCCGATAGGCTGGTTGAATCTGGGTGGGCATACTACGCTTTCGATTCCCCTGAAGTCCTCGGTAAGATGCGAGCTGAAGCTGAGGCCAAAGGTGGTGCTTTTACCTATAGCTATGCCATTAGAAATACGATGGAAAATTCGCTATCGCTCTCGGTCGATGAGGTAAAGCACAGAATTGAGCGAGGTGACCAATGGGTTATCCGTTTTAAAATGCCTGAGAACGAAGAGGTGGTCATGTTCGATCTGATTCGGGGTGAGGTTAGGGTTAACACTTCGACCCTTGACGATAAGGTTTTGTTCAAAAGTAGCGACATGCTTCCCACTTACCATTTAGCCAACGTTACCGACGATTACCTGATGGAGATTACCCACGTTATACGTGGTGAAGAGTGGTTGCCTTCGCTCCCGCTGCATGTTCTGCTTTACCGCGCATTAGGATGGGAAGATGAGATGCCAAAGTTTGCCCACCTACCGCTACTCTTAAAACCTACCGGGAATGGTAAGCTGAGTAAGCGTGATGGCGATAAAATGGGTTTCCCTGTTTTTCCCCTGCTCTGGAAAAACTCCGATGGCGACATTTTCCGAGGATATCGCGAAGATGGATATTTCCCTGAAGCTTTTGTGAATTTGCTTGCCCTTTTGGGATGGAATCCCGGAACCGACCAGGAAATATTTAGCATGGATGAGCTTATAAAGCTCTTTAGCATCGATAGGATTAACAAGTCAGGGGCACGATTCGACCCCGAAAAGGCAAAATGGTTCAACCATCAGTATTTAATCAGAAAATCTGATGCCGAGGTGGCAGAGCTGTTCCTGCCCATCCTTGAACAGTATAGCTATGATGCGCCTTTTGATAAGCTGATTAGAATAGTTGGATTGGTTAAAGAACGCGTGAACTTTGTCCATGAGCTGTGGGGACAAGTTAACTACTTTTTTGAACGCCCGTTGCAATACAATCAGCAAGCTGTGGCTAAGCATTGGAAACCTGATGTTCCAGGTATAATTCATGATGTTAGTGAAACCTTGAAAGGGTTAACCTCATGGACTTCAATCGATATTGAGTCCGCTCTGAATGAGCTAATTAGCTCAAAAGGGTATGGCGTGGGTAAGGTTATGAACGCAATCAGGCTTTGTATGGTTGGTGATGCAAAAGGGCCTAGCATAGCTGCTATTTGTGAAATACTGGGTAAGGATGAAACCCTTATCAGGCTAAATCAGGCCGTTTTAGTATTGAGTGGTAATCATACGTAAAATATATATACTCAACCTGAATCATGATTAACCCGATAAACATAGTTAATATCTGTTGTTGTTTTTGGTATAGGTTTGTACCGAAAGGGAATGGCTATGTGTTAAACTGATAGAAATACTTAACTGAAATATAGCCCCTTCCGGTACTAAACGGAAGGGGTTTTAATTTAAGTCGAAAGTGATAATCTTAAATACCGGTTTAGATGAAAAGAAAAATATTAAATTACTCGGAATTGCACAAACATGTTGGAAAACTAAGTGAGAGTTTCATCCAAATGGTTGTAAGTAATTTGCTTGGGTTTGAATCGACAGCAAAAATCAAAGAGTTCCACATACCATTGATGAAAACGTTAAAATATTTCAATTCAAACATTAATCAAACCAAAATGTACCATGAGATGTTTCTTAAAAACTTTCCAGAGGTATTAATAGTGCTAAAAGGCGATGTGGATTACATATTCCAGAATGATCCGGCAGCGGAGAGTATCCAGGAGGTTTTACTTACCTATCCTGGTTTTTATTCAATAGTTCATTACCGGATAGCTAACCTGTTGCATAGGATCGGAGTGCCAATATTGCCTCGTATGATAACCGAATACGCTCATAGCAAAACGGGAATTGATATTCACCCGGCTGCAACCATTGGGCAGCAGTTCTGTATTGACCACGGAACGGGAATAGTAATTGGCGCAACCACCAAAATAGGAAACCGGGTAAAACTTTACCAGGGGGTAACCCTGGGTGCACTGAGCGTATCGAAAAGTTTAGCCTCTGCTAAGCGACATCCTACCATTGAGGATGATGTAGTTATATATGCAGGGAGCACAATTCTTGGTGGCGAAACCGTAGTTGGGCACGATAGCATTATTGGAGGGAATGTTTGGCTGGTTAAAAGTGTTCCTCCTTTCTCAAAAGTTTACAACGAGAGCAAGATTACTGTTGGTAAGAATGATTTTTAACGTAAAATGTCATGAGCTATGAAGTACACAAGTGTTGATAAATCTTTAGGTTTTACACCACACATCAGGCTGGGCAGGCTATTCCCAGCCCTCGAGGTTTGGCTAAAAGATGAGCGGCGAAATCCTTCGGGGAGCATAAAGGATAGGGCGGCATTGGCCATGGTTGAAGATGCCGAATGCCGTGGAGTATTAAAGCCCGGAGAGGTTATTATTGAGCCAACATCGGGTAATACCGGCATTGGGTTGGCCATGGTAGCAGCTGTTAAGGGTTACAGATTGATATTAACCATGCCCGAGAGCATGTCGGTTGAGCGTAGAGCTATGCTAAAGGCCTACGGTGCAGAGGTTGTACTTACTCCTGCTGCCCTTGGTATGCAAGGAGCTATTGAAAAGGCAAATGAAATATGTTTGAGCATCCCTTCTGCTTGGATGCCCATGCAATTTTCAAATCCGGCAAACCCTGACATACATTCTCAAACCACTGCCTATGAGATAATTACTGATTTTCCAGATGGAATCGATATAATGGTTGCTGGGGTGGGAACAGCAGGTCACATTACAGGGGTAGGTCGAAAATTGAAAAGTGTTTTCCCTAATACTAAGGTAATTGCAGTTGAGCCATACGATTCACCCGTTTTATCGGGTGGCAAACGGGGAAGTCATCCTATACAAGGGATAGGAGCTGGATTTGTACCTAAAAACCTCGACAGAAGTGTGATTGATGAAATACTCCTAGTTAATGCAGATGAAGCAATTGAGGGTATGCGCTTTTTAGCCCGGATGGAGGGCATTCTGGCTGGTATTTCAACAGGTGCAAATGTTGCAGCAGTTAAACGGTTGCAGAACAGCATAACAACCCGGCAAAGAATTTTAACCTTTGCTTACGATACTGGCGAGCGTTACATAAGCGTAAACGGCATTTGGGAGTAGTGCTCTTAAAGGCCGGTAAGGCGTTTAATCTCGTTAAGCTTGTTTAATGCCTCAATGGGAGTAAGGTTATCAATATCAATTTTTTTTATCTGATCCCTAATTTGTTTCAGGACTGGATCCTCAAGCTGGAATATGCTTAGCTGGTAGCCTTCGCGGTGAGTGCCTATTTCACCTACAGGTTTACTTAACGATTGGCGTTGGTCTGAACTCTCAAGTTCGGACAGTATTTCGTTGGCTCGTTTTATTACGCTGGGTGGCATGCCAGCCATTCGGGCCACATGAATGCCAAAGCTGTGTTCACTTCCCCCACGAACAAGCTTACGTAGAAATATCACCTGGTTATTGACTTCTTTAATGGTTATATTGTAGTTTTTAACGCGTGGGAAAGTTTTTTCCATCTCGTTTAGTTCGTGGTAGTGAGTTGCAAAAAGGGTTTTAGCTCGTGCGCCTGGGTGTTCATGCAAATATTCAACAATTGCCCATGCAATTGAAATGCCGTCGTAGGTTGAAGTGCCTCGGCCTATCTCGTCGAGTAGCACTAAGCTTCGAGGCGATATGTTGTTTAGAATACTTGCTGCTTCCTGCATTTCGATCATAAAGGTTGATTCACCCAGCGAGAGGTTATCGGAAGCACCCACACGGGTAAAAATCTTATCAACCACACCAATTGATGCCGAACTGGCAGGAACAAATGAACCCATCTGTGCCATCAGCACTACCAATGCGGTTTGTCTGAGTAAGGCCGATTTACCGGCCATGTTAGGTCCTGTAATTATTATGATTTGTTGTTCATGGGTATCGAGGTAAACATCGTTGGCAATGTACTGTTCACCGGCCGAGAGCATCCGCTCAATTACAGGATGTCGGCCTTGTTTTATATCTATTGCATCGCTTTCGGTTACCTGTGGTCTGCTGTAATTATATTCCACTGCGCATATAGCAAACGAAAGTAAACAGTCGAGTTGAGCTATAAGGTAGGCGTTTAGCTGTATTGAGCCAACGTACTCGGCAAGGCTGTGAACCAGATTTTGGTAAATGATTTGCTCAAGCTCAGCAATTTTTTCCTCAGCACCCAAAATCTTTTCTTCGTACTCCTTGAGTTCCTGTGTAATGTACCTCTCTGCTGCCACAAGGGTTTGCTTTCGTATCCAGCTGGCAGGGACTTTGTCCTTATGAGTATTCCGAACTTCGATGTAGTAGCCAAAAACATTGTTGAAATTTACCTTTAGGGAGGGAATGCCCGTCAGTTCCGATTCGCGTTGCTGTATATTAAGAAGGTATTCTTTCCCTGAAAATAGAATATCCCTTAGCTCATCGAGCTCTGCGTTCACTCCTTTAGCTATAACCTGACCCTTTCCAAGTATCATTGGGGCATCGGGTACTATTTCTTTTTCAATTCGTTCACGTATTCTGTGACACGGGTTGAGCTGTTCCGAAATGCTTAGCAGGGTAGGTTCAGCGCTTTCGTCGCAAATCTTCTTTACCTCATCAATTAGCCCTAAGGCATTTTTAAGCTGAACCATTTCGCGGGGTTGAATACGCCCTACTGCGGCTTTGGAGATGATACGCTCCACATCGCCCATTCCCCGGATTTTATCGGCAAGTACTATGCGGATGTCCTCGTTTTTAACGAAAAACTCAACTACATTGAGCCTATCGTCAATTGAGCTGATATTTTTAAGGGGTAAGGCTACCCATCGTTTTAAAAGGCGTCCTCCCATGGGCGATGAGGTTTTATCGATAACCTCAATGAACGTTTTAGCGCCCTCGTTAATGGAGCTGAAAAGTTCCAGGTTACGCGAGGTAAACCTGTCGATCCATACAAAATTGTCTTCGTCAATTCTCGAAATGCTTGATATATGCCCAATTTGTGTATGCTGGGTAACATCGAGGTAGTAGAGTATTGCACCTGCGGCGGTTATCCCGTATTTCAGCGAATCGATGCCGAACCCTTTCAGCGATTGGGTTTTAAAATGCCTGGTTAGTTTCTCGCGTGAGGCATCCTCGTTGAATGCCCACTCATCGAGCCGGGTTACATAGTACTTGCTACCGAACTGTTCCAGAAAGTCCTTATATTTTGTTCGCTCAACAAGGATCTCCTTGGGTTTAAAATTGTTGATAAGCTTATCGACATAATCTAAATTTCCCTCGGATGTGTAGAATTCACCTGTTGAAATATCGAGAAAAGCTACACCTCCTGCTTTTTTATCGAGGTAAACGCAAGCCAGAAAGTTGTTTTCCTTACGTTCCAGAACGGTATCGTTGTACGATACCCCAGGGGTAACAAGTTCGGTAATACCCCTTTTTACAATGTTTTTTGTCTTTTTAGGGTCTTCAAGCTGTTCGCAGATGGCAACTTTTTGGCCAGCTCTTACCAGCTTGGGTAAATAGGTATCGAGGGCATGATGAGGAAAGCCAGCAAGCTCAACAAACGACGCAGCTCCGTTTGCACGACGGGTTAGCGTTATCCCTAAAATCTCGGAAGTTTTAATGGCATCTTCACCAAAGGTTTCGTAGAAATCGCCTACCCTGAATAGCAGTATGGCATCGGGGTGTGTGCGTTTAATGCTCAAATACTGCTTCATCAGTGGTGTTTCCACTATGTTTATGTCATTCCCCTGGCTCACCTCTTATTATTTTTCTGAATATCTACAAAAATACCAAATTGTTGCATTGCTCTTTTGACCTGTTGGAAAAAACGTTAATAGTTAATGGTTCAAGGTTCAAGGTTCAAGGTT
>DFYV01000014.1:9950-13536 GCA_002383425.1 Bacteroidales bacterium UBA4073
AAAAGCGTAATTCGTAATTCGTAATTCGTAATTCGTAATTTTGAATCTGGAATTTGTAACCTTGAACCTTTCACGTGATGTCGCCCCTGTGGGCTACGAGATTTGCCATGGTAATGCTGAAACGAATGTATCAGAACTATTCCTCTACAATATGCCCTAAAAGGGTAGCAGGAGTGCAGCTGGTTACCTCAACATAAACAAACTCACCAATCCTATGGTTCCCCTTTGGGAATACAACAACCTTATTCTGGCTGGTGCGACCAAAGAATTCATCTTTCGATTTTTTTGATTCCCCCTCAATCAGCACCTCAAACCGTTTACCTACATCGTTTTGCTTACTTTGCTCCGACAATTTCCCCTGTAGTTCAATAATCTCCATTAGCCTACGGCTTTTAACATCCTCTGGGACATCATCCTTTAACTGACGTGCCGCTTTGGTGTTTGGCCTCTCGGAATACTTGAACATGTATGCAAAATCAAAGCCAACCTCCCGCATAAGGCTGAGGGTCAAATCGTGATCGAGCTCCGTTTCGGTGCAAAAGCCGGTGATAATATCGGTTGAAACTGAACTGTCGGGAAGAATTGAACGTATAGCTTCAATTCTATCAAGGTAATCCTCCCTGGAATACTTACGGTTCATGAGTTGCAGTATTCGGGTAGAGCCCGATTGCACAGGCAGGTGAATATGGCTGCAAATGTTCTCGTACATGGCCATGGTGTATAACACTTCATTGGATAAATCCTTAGGATGTGAAGTGGAAAAACGCACCCTAAGCCGAGGATCAACCAGGGCAACCATTTCTAAAAGGTCGGAAAAGTTTACTTTATGCTTAATCAGCCCTTTTTGCTCCTCCCAGTGGTATGAGTTCACGTTTTGCCCAAGCAGGGTTACCTCACGGTAGCCGGCATCGACCAGTTCCTGAACCTCCCTCACAATGGAGTGTGGATCGCGGCTTCGTTCAGCTCCTCTGGTATAGGGAACCACACAGTATGAACATAAATTATTGCAGCCACGCATGATTGATACAAAAGCCGATACCCCATTCTTGTCGAGCCTTACAGGGCTAATATCGGCATAGGTTTCCTCACGTGAAAGTAAAACGTTTATGCCCTTTTGCCCACTTTCCACAGCGCTTAACAACATTGGCAGATCACGGTAAGCATCGGGCCCCACCACCAGGTCAACAACCTTTTTTTCCTCCAGAAGCTGGTTCTTTAACCGTTCGGCCATGCAGCCCAACACCCCAATCCGCACGGAAGGTTTTGACTTTTTTATCTGCCCAAATAAATCGATTCTGCCAAAAACTCTGTTTTCGGCATTCGCACGAATGGAACAGGTATTAATCAGTATCACATCGGCTTTATCGATACTGCTGGTAATTGCATAGCCATTAGCGGTAAGAATTGATGCAACAACCTCACTATCATTCACATTCATTTGGCAACCATAGGTCTCAATGTAAACTTTGGGTTTGCCACTATCATCACCTAAATCACTCTCAAAAATATTTGCATCTTCAGCGTTAAAATCCATCGATACCTATTTTTTTGCAAAGGTAAAAATTTGTGAATATTTTCACTGAAATTGAACTGTTGATACTAATCAATATAGGCTAATTATTTTGATAAGCCCAAGAATGTGGTTAACTTTGTATTTTACATAAGCTAAATCAAAAATTATGAGTGGACATAACAAATGGTCAACCATTAAGCGCAAGAAGGGTGCGCTTGATG
Organism: Bacteroidales bacterium UBA4073; assembly: GCA_002383425.1. GTDB lineage: Bacteria > Bacteroidota > Bacteroidia > Bacteroidales > Tenuifilaceae > Tenuifilum. The sequence continues at coordinate 11,685 of DFYV01000014.1, forward strand.
CCAAGCGTTCAAAGGAATTTTCAAGGATAATCAAGGAGATATCGGTTGCTGTCAGAGAGGGTGGCTCCGACCCCGAAGGCAATCCCCGGCTTAGGCTTGCCATAAACAACGCAAAGGGGGTAAACATGCCCAAGGAAAACATCCTCAGGGCAATCTCCAAGGCAGAAAAAGACCCCGAAAATTTACAAGAACTTACCTTTGAGGGCTATGGGCCAGGAGGCATTGCAATTTTTATTGAATGCCTCACCGATAACAATAACAGAACCATTAGCGCCATCCGTTCAACCCTCACAAAGAAAGGCGGAAATCTTGGAACCAATGGCTCATTAGCCTTCCTGTTTAACCGAAAAGGGATTTTTACTGTTACAAAAAACAAAATAAAACTCGATGAGGTAGAACTCGATCTTATTGATGCCGGAGCCCAAAACATTGACGATAATGGTGATTTTTATGTAATTACCACAGAAATGGAAGATTTTGGCAGGATGAATAAAAAACTCGAGGAGTTAAATATCGAAGTTGAAAACGCCAGCTTACAACGCATCCCCAACGATTACAAATCGGTTGATAAGGATACTGCCCTTAAATTTCTGAGGCTGGTTGAAGATCTCGAGGATAACGATGATGTTCAGCAGGTTTACCATAACCTTGAAATTACCGACGAAGTAATGGCAGCCATGGATAACGATTAAAAGTACCTCCATACTTTTTACTCTCCATTCAGGGGAGTTTTTTTATTTGGTACTACCCTTATTTTAGTGGTTAAATATTTATATTATATAAAACACTGTTTAAATATAGTTGTAAATGTTGTTGATATGTGGTTTAAATGTGGTTAAAATGTGACTGAAATATTGCTTTTTTTTGATTTATGCAATATAGTTGCTCATTTTTACAGTTAATTTTTCCCCCTTTTTCGAAATATTTACAAAAGCATCCTTCGTTTACCAACTCTTTTTAAAGCTAATAAATTTCCAACTTCTGAAAACTAAAATACAACATATAAACTACATTTTAACTATATATTAACTATATTTTAACTATAATTTTTAACTACATATAAACAAATTGCAAGTTATCATTAAATTCGTGGTAGAACCTTTTATTTTAATGCATAGCTCATGCTCCCGCCGTATAAAATTATTACCTTTGCCATTCTGGTATAACATTTGTATTTACTTCTAAATAAGCATATTGAATATGAAAATATTTCCTGTTAAACTATTGCCAATTATAGCTTTACTAGTATTTACCGGTTGCACCGGGTATAACGAGCTTAGTATTCATGGAATTAAAGAGTATAAACTCCGCGGGATAAAGGACGGCGTTATATACTTAAACCTTAACATAGACATTGAAAATGCTAATCGAAATGCAATCAAAATAAATCATATTTATTTCAAGGCATGGTTAAACAACCGGGAAATTGGTAAGCTGGCAAGTAGCCATAAAGTAAAAATTGAGGGGAAAATCAGGAAAGATTACGAAATACCCATAGAAATAGTTCTGCGTACACCAGCCGATGCCTTTAAGCTCCTTGGCGAAGGCAAAAACCTAATCAACTCCATTGAAGTGGAAGGCTACATCAAGGGTGGAAGATTCCCAATGGTAAAGCGGATTAGCATTCCACGACAGCCTTTAAGCCAGCTGGCTAACTCATTTCAAAATAAATTTGTTGTTACCGATACGCTTTCGGTACAACCAGCTGCAATACCATAGCTAAGCGCAATGGTTCAATTCTGAATTCTGAATGCAAAATGAAATTACAAATTACGAATTACGAATTACGAATTACGAATTAGAGTTCATAAAGTTAAAAGGCATTGATAAATTCTAACTTCTAACTTCAGAT
>DFYV01000014.1:13648-28812 GCA_002383425.1 Bacteroidales bacterium UBA4073
GGCATTGATAAACTCTAACTTCTAACTTCTAACTTTAATGGAGCGATGCAACTAACTTTCCTTTCGGGTAATCGCCTTCGACGATTTTGTGAATACAGGTAGCAAATTTTTTACTATTTTTGTATCGAAAACAGATACTCCATGAGGAAATTTTTCTTAACCATACTGCCAATTGTTTCATTTTTTTGGGCTTTCGCCCAAAGCACTGACGGGGGCAATCCCCTACCAATTGTAACCGAACTTCAAAGGAGTGTAATTGGTCAGGGATCCATCACAATCAATCAAAGCGACGCCATTACTCACCTTCAAAACATAAGGTACTTGCATAATGCCAAATCGCCGGGGATGGAAGGTTTCAGGATTAGAATATTCTTTGAGATTGGACAATTTGCCCGTAAAAATTCCGAAGATGTCATGCGGGCATTTATGGAAAAATATCCTGGAATACCTATTTACCAGAATTACCAGAACCCGTACTGGAAAATTTCGGTTGGCGATTACCGTACACGAGAGGAAGCAATTAAGTTATACAATCAAATAGTCAAGGACTACCCCAAAGCTTTTATCATACCTGAACGCATAAATTTCCCTCCTTTAGAATAGCATGAAAACATCCACTATCCGGCAGGCTTGTCTGGCGAAAACGGAATCAAGACTCAAGGTTCTATGCCTGAGGTTCAAGGTTTGGCGTTCAAAGTTCAAGGTTCAAGATTCAAGATTCCAGATTCAAAATTACAAATTACGAATTACGAATTACGAATTACGAATTAAAGATTCCTTTTTCCGAACAACGAATAACGAACAAAAAATTGGCATCAACCGTCAACCATCAACTCTTTCGCCGAACAACGAACAACGAACAACGAACAACTATCATCAACCATCAACTATTTTCCCGAACAACGAACAACGAACAACCAATAGCCATACAGTGGTTACTGATGTAAGCTTTTACCAAACTGACAATTTCACCTACAACGTAATGGGACTTAACGCCATAGAAATTAAAGGTAGATTTTATCTACCTTTTTAATTTAAAAGTACTTAAAGATATGAGCGAAGAAATTAAACACGAATGCGGGATTGCCCTTATCAGGTTACTCAAACCACTGGAATACTACCAGCTGAAGTACGGCACCTGGCGTTACGGTCTGCACAAGCTTTACCTGCTAATGGAAAAGCAACATAACCGAGGGCAAGATGGGGCAGGATTAGCCACTATCAAATTCAACCTTGCGCCAGGTAAAAAGTATATCGACAGGGAACGCTCAAACTCATCAACCCCAATTAAGGATATTTTTGATACCGTTAATACTGGCATTAGTAAATACACCCCTAAACCTGAATTACTAAACGACCCCATTTTTGTCAAGGAGAACATCCCCTTTGCAGGAGAACTCTTTTTAGGACATTTACGGTATGGCACCTTTGGCAAAAACTCGATTGATTATGTTCATCCGGTAATGCGCGATAACAACTGGAAATCGCGTACGCTTGTTCTTGCCGGTAATTTTAATATGACCAACGTAGATGAGCTATTCAGAAAGCTTGTTGAACTAGGCCAACACCCACGCGACTTTTCCGACACGGTTACAGTGATTGAAAAAATTGGTCATTTCCTTGACGAAGAAAACCAACAGCTTTTCCGACAGTACAAAAACGATGGACACCCTAACATTGAGATAAGTAAGCTTATTGCCGAAAATATTAATATTGCAAAAATTCTGCAAGCTTCCACAAAGGACTTCGATGGGGGATACGCCATGGCAGGGCTTATTGGTCATGGCGATGCTTTTGTTGTTCGCGACCCTTGGGGTATTCGCCCGGCATTCTATTACACCGACGACGAAATAGCCGTTGTGGCCTCGGAACGTCCAGCTATTCAAACAGTTCTTAATGTTACTGCTGATCAGGTTCAGGAGATAAAACCAGGTTATGCACTCATCATCAAACGCAACGGGATAATCTATAATGAAGAGATAAGAATACCTCAACCCCGAAAATCATGTTCGTTTGAACGCATTTACTTTTCGCGTGGAACGGATAAGGACATTTACCAAGAACGCAAAAGGTTAGGAGAGCTTTTAACCCCGTTTATTCTTAAGGCAATTAGCTACGACCATGAAAACACGGTTTTTTCATACATACCAAATACCGCCGAGACTGCATTCCTGGGTATGGTTAAAGGGATTGAAGATCACATAAAAAACGAAAAGAAACGTAAAATTCTGGAAAAAGGGGCAAACCTTACCGAAAAGGATATTGATGAGATAATCTATACCCGTTTGAGGGTTGAAAAAATTGCTGTTAAGGATGTAAAACTCCGCACTTTTATTGCACAGGACAAGGGTAGAGAGGATATGGTTGGGCACGTTTACGATATTACATACGGAACACTCCGCCCCGGTATTGACAACCTTGTTGTAATAGACGACTCCATTGTTCGCGGAACTACGCTTCGCGAGAGCATCCTTAAAATACTTGACAGGCTTAACCCTGCCAGCATAATAGTGGTGTCATCGTCGCCTCAAATCCGTTATCCCGATTGCTATGGCATTGACATGGCCAAGCTATCCGACTTTGTGGCTTTTCGTGCAGCTATTGAGCTGCTCAGAGAAACCGGTCAGGAAAACATAATAAATAGCATTTACCGCAAGTGTAAAGAGCAACAAAATCTTCCTAAAGAGCAAATCATTAACTACGTTAAAGAGATATATCGGCCGTTTACCGATGAGCAAATTTCAAACAAAATTGCGACGCTACTTACCCCTAAGAATGTAAAGGCTAAAGTTAAGATTGTTTACCAAACGATAGAAAATCTGCATGAGGCTTGCCCCAACGACCAAGGAGACTGGTACTTTACCGGCGACTACCCCACTCCTGGCGGCAACCGTGTGGTAAACAACTCGTTTATCAACTTTATTGAGGGCCGAAATCAAAGGGCTTACTAACAAAATGGTTTATGGATTGTATTAAAAGTTGAAAAACAAATACTAAAATGCTTATTGACAGTATGATACGAATATTTTTTTTGCCAACCATCAGATAAGATTCACCGATACACTGCTACGATGGACTTTGCTTAGGTTTTAGGCTTCCAGAGTAAGCTTAAATGGTACTTCTCCCAAAATTTCTTAACGAAATTCGAGATATGCCGCTCTACTTTGTGCTGGTATATATCGGAAATTGTAATTAGGATTGCTGTTTCCTCCACATCGCCAAAATAGGGATTGATCACTGTACCAAACACCTTCATGGATGGGCTTAGATTCATGTATGAATTGATGAGAGGAGGTATTCGTTCCCCAAACTCACGAATTTTTTTCGACAGGATTTTATAATCTTCTTCGTAATTTTTCCCGGTAAACACCTCTGCCATTGTCTGTCGGTCAATATCTACCTCAATTGGGTAAATTGGTTCTACCAGGTTCTCGGTATCGCTGAAGTACTTTTCAAAGAAATACAGCAACAAGTTGCGCGCCTCAATATTATAGGTACGATACATGGTAACCTTACCGAAAAAATACTTTATGTGTGGATTTAGCACGATAAGCGCACCAAGACCATCCCACAGGTTATCGAGGGCATATAGCCCTTTTCCGCTCCGTGAAAGTGACTGATACTTTGGTTGAACAAACGAACGCCCCAGTTCAATCATTTGTGGCAGATACTCGTAAATAAACTTATCGGAAAAGCGGAACAGGTGTTTTGTCGATAGGTTTATCTCTTCACCCTTGGTTGGATCAACGTTGTGAAAACGGTAGCCCCCGAGTATCTCTCTTTCGTTAGGGTCCCACACAATAAGCTGCTTGTAGCAATTCTCACAGGTATCGTACTCATCAATATCAACCTCCTCGCCTGTGCCACCGCCGGCCGACCTGAACGTAAATTCTCTCAGCCGTCCAACCTCTCGCATCAGGTTAGGTGCATTTTGAGCAGTAAAAATGTATAGCTCGTTATTGGCATTATTGGTATGCCTAACAAACTTATCGGGAGTGAGCTCATTAATGAGAAGTTCCCTGTCAACAGGTTCAATTATTTGCTTCATGGCAGTCAAACTATACTGGCGTATTGCTTTCCTAACTCGTAAACCACTGACTTTACCCACATTGCCCACTGCGATGGTGTTTTAGTACTGTTGAAGAAAGTATAAGGTATTGATTCCCCAATTATTGCAGTAATACTCTCCCCTTTTTGTTTAAACATCTCATCAACGAGGTAAAGCATCTCAATGTTAAATTTAATTCCTAAAAAGTTTCTCAGCTTTGCCAGATTATAAAAGAAATTGGAGTTTCGGCCGCTGAAAAAAATCGGAACAACATCGCGCTTATGCTGTATTGCTTTAACAATAAAACTTTTTTTCCATTCCAGGTCCTCAATTTTCCCATGCTGTTTGCGGGAGCAAAGCCCTGCGGGGAAATAAAGCAGCTGGGCATCGGAGGCAAAGATGTTATCCATCAGCTTAACATTTTGGATGCTCTGTGCACCATGCTTATTAATAGGGATAAAGATGTTGTTTAGCTGGGCAATATGCATTAGCAAATCGTTCACTGGAAACTTAACCATAGGGTAATACTTACCCAACAGGTGGATAAGAATCATCCCGTCCAGGCCCCCAAGCGGATGGTTCGATGCAAACAGGTACCTTCCATCGGGTTTTAGTTTCTCAACACCCTTCACCGTGTAGGTTACCTGCATAACCTTTAGCACTTCATCAATAAAGTCAACCCCTTGCTTATTGCCATGCTTTTGGATCAACTCATTTATTTCATCCTGATGAGTAATACGCTTTAGGTATCGAATAATAAAGCGGGGTAATGCTTTTTGGAGCTTTGGGCTTTTCGAGGCTATTACGTTATCGATATCAATTAAATTCTGCTGCATTTCCGTAAAAAATTATCTACAAATATAATAAAACCAAAAGATGGTTAAACGAACGCTTGCAATAGTGGTAGGCTATCGGATAGAAATCCAAAAAGTAGCTATTCCGTTGAGCATCATCTGAACCCCAATGGTAGCAACAATAAGGCCAAATATTCGAACAAGGGGGCCAATTAGATTGTAACGATTCAAAACTTTTCCGATTAGCTTAGCATAATACATGAAAAGGTAATTAATACCCAGCGCCACAGCTATAGATACAATGGTGTTAGTGTGACCATAATGCGCAGGGAACGTAACCGCAGCAGTAATGGTAGCCGGGCCTGCTATCATGGGAATGCCAATAGGAACTGCCGTGATATCCCTTAGGTTTACGCCAGAATCGACCCGAATAAAAGTACCCTTTTGCAGTCCACTTATACCATTATAAAAAAGGATTACGCCCGATGTGATTTGGAAAGCGTACAGTTCAACATGAAACACATAACTAAACACCAGCTCACCCAGGAGTAAAAAGAAAAGCAAGGTGATAAATGCTGTAATGGTTGCCTTGATGGCAATAAATCGGGTTGTAGCCTCATCGAATTGGGACTGGAGGGTAGTCATAACAAATACTTTCTGTATGGGATTAACCAGGGCCAACAGGGCTACCATGCAGCTTAGCAGATATTTTAATTGAAACGCCATAGTAGCAAAAATTTAGGTGGATACAGGAAAGTATCCACCTAAATTACATAAATTTTGGTGATTATATACCGACAATGGTAAATTCAACCCTTCGGTTCTCAGCGCGTCCTTTAGCGGTGGCGTTGCTTGCCTTGGGTTTACTTAGCCCATAGCCTTTTGATGTAATTCTTTCCTTCGGAATACCCATTCCTATAATGTAATCGGCTACCGACTTAGCCCTTGCCTCCGACAGCCTCTGGTTAACCGCAACTGAGCCTGTATTATCGGTATGCCCTCCTATTTCCACAATAACATTGGGATACTCGTTCAGGAACTCAACCAGGGCGTTAAGCGAGCGGAACGATTGTGGCTTTAGCACAGCTTTCCCAATATCGAAATAAATAAAGTCGATATTAACGGTCTGGCCTATTTCTATTGGGGTTACGTAAAAGTTTTTGGCAATTTTAGTTCCCTTCTTAACCCTTGTTAGGTCAACCTGCTCGTATTTATTATAAAAGTTTTTAACCGAGGGTAAAATATCGTATGAAACACCAACCGGTAATTTTAGGGTATAGCTGGCAGTAGTGGAATCGTATATAAACCCACGGGTCTCGGTTCCATTTACCTTTAGCTTTACAGGAATATCCTTTTCTACGGGTTGTCCTGTTTTCAAATTAATCACTTTACCACTAAGAATGGCCATGTTGGCATCCTTACGCTCGGCGTAAACCTCATGTTTAACCAGGGCATACTCCACGTAACCGGTTAAGTCGAGCTGATTTTCGAGCTGATTATAATCCTTTGAAGCAATAGCGGTGGTGTACTTTTGCCCGAAAGGTAAACGTACCTTGAACTCTCCCGAAACGGGATCGATTTTTACACTGTCGGTAACAGTACCGTTAATGATAAGTTTTGGTGAAGATGCCCCAATAATTGGGTTAAATGTTGAATTATCGAGTGCTACACCAGCAACTTCAACCCAAGGAACCGAAGTGGCATAAAAATCAACCTGCTTTTCGGTATAGAATTTGGCATTGCTAACGTCAATTGTATCGGCCTTGGCGGTAAAGTTAGGGAGTTGCAAGCTGAGAATATACCTATTGCCCAAGGGCAATGTTGCGCTGTACCTGGCAATGTCGGTCTCATACTTAACCGAATCGCTTGCAGCCCCATTTACAAGAACACTGTACTTCATTTCAGGGGCAATTGGTAATCCTGTACGCGTGTTTATCACCTTACCATAAACTTTTACTATGGGAACGGGTTCAACAAAAAGGTTACGATTCATTTCGGTATATTCCTTTACCGAGGTAAAATCAAGAGTATCGGTTATGCCAATCCAGTTGGCAAGTTCAGGTTTAACCGCATACTTTTGTCCAAATGGCAAAATCATCTCAAAGGATGCTGAAATCTTATCGAGTTTAATTTTTTCAGGAACCTCACCGTTAACCTTAATGGAGTAGTTGGTATCGGCAAGCATAAGGCTTTGGTCGGCCTTGTTCATTACCAACCCCGATACCTTAACAAACGGGAACTCTTCGTAAATTTTAACTCTCATTATTTCTGAATGTTCCTTTTGGGCTTTTGAGGTGCAGTAGTATGCCCAGCTCTCCTTGTCATTCAGCCTGTAATAGTTTTCCCATCCGGGGGTATTAATGGTATCGTTTAAAGCAACTGGTGCCGACCAGTTAAGGTAGGTATCGTCGGTTCGGTTAGCCATATAAATATCATTGTTGCCATCTACCTTGCAGCTAAAGTAAAGCGCATTCCCGTCCTTGCTTAAGAATGGAGCCTCATAGCTATCGCCAAGGTTCCCATCGCCAATTTTAACCTTTTTAGGTTTTGAATAGCTATCGCCCTGTTTTACAGAAAGGTAGATAGAGTGATTTTTGCCTCCTGCACGCTTACTAAACGATAAAAGTAGATACTTACCATCGGGGGTGAGGTAAGCCGTTGTGGTTAAGCCCTTGTTCATCCTGGTATATCCCTTAAGGTTTAAAGGCATGGGCTTGCTCCATGTATTTTCATCAACTTTTTCAATTACCGATAGCCCCCTATCAACCCAATACTTCCCGTCATTGGAAAATTGTCCGTTGATTAGAAATGTTTTACCATCATCAAGAATGCTAAAAATGGCATTGTAACGACCAATATTAATGGCATTAGGCAGATGTTTTGCTTCGCTCCATGTGCCATCGGCGTTAAGGGTGGTGTACCATATATCCTGGCTATCAATTTCACCAAACCTGTTGTCAGGATGATTTACGCGGGTAAAGTAAAGGGTTTTACCATCGGGGCTTAGCATTGGGTTGATCTCAGCATAGCCGGAATTTATTTCACCGCTTAGCTTTTGCGGGGTAAAACCGGTTTGAGCCAGTATGGTAGTACCCAAGCTGATAATGCCAAGTGTTATTAAGATGGCCTTGCTTACTATTCTACGTTTCATCGTATTATTAACCTTTAAAATGAATAACTGCAAAAGAGAATACATACTAAGATTTTAACGGTAAGGTAAACCTTGCTGCGGGTTAACCCTGCCAAAAACAAGGTTTATTCCCACCCTAACATTGGCATTGGTAAATGCTAATGGGTCGATTACCGGGTATATATTATCAGCAACAATGAAAATTTGGAGCGGGCCAGGTTTAATAACTATACCAGCACCCAGGTTTGGGATAGACCGTTGGTAAATGGATGCCGTTCCAACAACCTGGAAGAACCTGCCAATACCCTGGGAAAACCCAAGGGTAACCGAAGGGTATAGCCTCTTGTTATAGAATGTCGCAAAGGTAACCCCAAGCGTTGTACGACGGGTTAAATTATAGTTTGCCGAAAAATAGAATTTGGGATTTAACCACGTGGTGTATGAATCCGCAATTGTGTCGCGGGTAAAATCGTCTTCGGTCTTTTCGAGCAGCGAGTCAACATCAACATCATTCCCCTTAAGCAAGTCACCCAAAACGTCTAACCCTTCAAACCTGGTAACCCCTTTCAGGGTATAGGTTTGAATTTCATCCTTCCATTTAATAAATCCAATATCGGTAAAAGAGAATGAAATCTTCATTTTTTCATCGAACTTGTATGTAGCACCACCACTAATAGCAAACCCTTTATTTGCAAAACCTGTTAATTTATTGGTAACCCATTGGCCATCTACCACATCAAAGTCAATATCTCCATCAACATTTTTGGGTATGCCGGAAGTTCGAAGCTGTGCATCGGCTGCTGCTGTATGGGCATACATAGCGGTGTCAATCTCAATCTTAAACTCTTTAGGATTAAAATTGACATTTGCTAACCCTTGCAAAAGGCTTACCCTCCCGGCAAACGTCCATCGCGGTAAATCTTTTAGGTATCCAACGGTGTACTCGTTATAAACCGAAACATCGGTTTTCAGGTTTGATAAATCGATGGTGGAACCTACGAATTGCTTATTCCCCTCAATAGCTAAGCTAAATAGGTCGCGAGGGTACTGCAGTGTTGCTGAAGTGTTTTGGCGAACGGCAAACCATGCAAACGATGATTTGACTTTAAACCGGATGTGGAAAATATCGGCGTTTTCAGCAACATATATCAAGTTCTTATCGTTCATGTCGCCTAACAGGCTGTTGAGATTAACATACATGGTATCGGTACGGTAATCCATGAAATTTTTTGGCTGGAAACCATTACTTATGGCTTGTCCAAAAACGCTAAAGCCTGAGCTGAACGAGTGCTCAGGGATGGTAGTAGGATTCACAAACGATGCCTGAAAAACATTGTGCATGAATGGCAAGGTTACCTCCGGCTGTGCTTTCGCAAGTAATGATACAAATAGCACGAATGGCAGAAAAATATATCGTTTCATTGGTAACAAGTTATTACTTTTTTACACTATAAATCGTTTAAATCGATAGTTCCTTCAAGCTCAACGCTAAGCATAGCCTGAAGGGTGTTGGTTGATTCAACCACAACATTTTGCTGGGTGCTTCCTCCGGTCTGCATCCTGACCTCCAAAACCATTTTAGTGGCGATTTCCATCATATCGTACTTACTTTTATCAATATCGATGTAAGCATAATGGGTAGTTGGTGCCGAAGTTTTACCGGTGGTTGGGTTAATTTGCGAACTCTTTACCAGCAGTAGCTCCGAAGCATCGTCGTACAGCTTGGTAAGCAACGTGTCGGCATCATCATAGAATAAGCCCTGAAAGTACACATTCAAGGGTATGCTGTTTATGAGCTTAAGCTTAAGCCTGATTTTTAACGAATTGTCGTTAACCAAATTCAAATCCTCTTCTAAATTGGGTAGATCAACTTCCACGGTATCACGAATTACTAAATTTTCAATCCAGCCAACAAGCGGAAACTCTATTTCATTAATCATCTTTAATGTTGATGATTTTTTTACGAAGTAATTGTGATTATCAGAGGCATCGCCCACAACCAGGGAAGATTGAACTAAAATGGAATCGGGGGCAATGGCCAGAAAATCCTCAAGGTTAGAATTTTGATGATCAACGTACATTGAGTCGTACTGAGGCTGCTGCTGGGTTAATGAGGCTTGGTAGTCAATACCATTGGTTTGAGTTACTAACAGCGAACCCGCAGGGGGTACCCCTTCGTTTACAAGGTTAACCTGCTGTCCTGTATTTGAGTTTGTGGACTTGAAGGTGTTAATGTCAAAACCCAAAGGAATTCCAAATGCGTTCTCAAACTTCATGGTCAATTTAGGTTCAGCCAGGGAAAAATCGGCTTCGAACGCCGAGGAGAAAGCATCAAGGTTTAGCTTAATATCATTTAATGGGAAAGTCTCATTCAATTTCCCTACGATGTACTCAAAATCCAATCCGCTAAGCGATAGCTGAATATCGGCATAATCGGTAGTTGTAATAGGATTACCTAACGAATGGATGGTGAGTTTAACCTCTACCCTAAAAGTGTTATAAAGCGTTCCATCGGTTAGGTTAAGGGTATAATTTGCCAGCGATGAAATTTGATTGGTGTAAGTTTGCGAAGGAAGAGTTCTATCCATAATAAATACAAGGGTATCGCCTTGTGCGTCGAGAACCGAAGGGAACTTAATTTCAGCCTTAATGTCGTTTTGGAAATGGTTAACCACTGAAATATTGAGGCTACCAGCCGTTAGTTTAACGGTTTTTACCTCTGCACCTGCAATGCTATTATAGGTTTCGCTTAATTCCTTTGTAATGGGGCCTAAAGAATCTCCAGAAGGTAAAATTCCACCGGGGACCTCGCTGGCGTCGAGCTGGTAAACCTTGCTGAAATTGAAATCAGGGAAAGAGTACCTGGTGGCCGCATCAAAAAGATCGAGTGTATCCCTGAACGCAATGAAAAAACGGGTATCGCCGGGTTTTGTGAAAATTATGGTGTTAGCATCTTCGCCTTCAACAACATCGCTAAACGAGATGGTTGAATTCACTGCTGGTACAACCATCTGAGGGGATGTGGGTTCCACCTTAATATTGTCAAACTGCGAGAAGTCATAACAACCACCCAGCATTACCAAACCCGCAACCAGTAACGAACCTATCAGGAATTTTGTTCTTACCATAACCTTGTACATTTAAAATTAATTTCAGTATTGTCGTACCTCAAACAAGTGCTCAAGATACAAATTGTTTTCATTCAAGTCAAGTCATAAAACCAATCAAATTGAATTTAACGGAAATAGGGACGCACGGCAGTGCATCCCTACTTCAAAAAACATCACAATTATGTCATCATTAAAAAAAGTAAGGGGAAATATTCATTCCCCCTTACATGTCATTTCCTGTTACTAGTAAAAATTGTACCTTTTATCAACTACTCCTGCGCTGTTCTTTAGGGCTTCGAACACCTCGTAGTAAGAACGGGACTCGTACATATTGCTAATCCTATATTTTTCGGCACTGGGATTGGTATCGCCTTCCTCTTTAATCAAGGATGTAACGGTTAAAACGTAAACCCCACTATTCCCTTTGACTGGCCCTGATAGTTTGCCTTCAGGCGATACCGAGGCAACCCCAATAACTGCCGGTTCTAAGCCTGCATAAGGGATGGTTAATGAGCTGAGAGCAACATTTTCAGCTTTTTCAACATTTACCCCCAGTAATTGGGCAACGTCAAAGATATCATTTTGGCCATTCATGGTTTTCTTAACCTTATCCATTAAAAGGTCGGCCTTTTTTTCGCGAATCACACGAACCTTTACATCCGATGCCACCTGCTTAAGCGGAGCAATTCCCTCCTCACGGATTTCAGTAAGTGCAGCTACAACATAGCTATCGCCAAACTGCATCACTTCAGAAACATCGCCTTTTTCGGCACGAAAGGCCCAACGAATAAGTTCACGGGGTTGCTCAAGGCCAGCAATACTCATATCGTTTTGTAAAAGGTTGTTGGCTACCCTGCGGGTGTATTTGTTTTGATCGGCAACTGCTGCAAACTTTTCGTAATTACGATTATTCCCGGCAAAAGCAGATGCCTGGTTGTACACCTGCGAGGTGGTATATGTACTTGGAACAATTTTACGCTCAAGGGTAGCAATTTGAACTTTCTTTTCTTCCTTACCTTTGTCAACTACCTGAAGAACATGGAATCCAAACTGGGTTTCCACAACCTTTACCTCTCCTTTACTACTGCTAAACGATGCCTTATCGAACTCGGGGACCATCATCCCGCTGGAGAACCAACCCAAATCACCGCCCATCTCCTTTGAACCAGGATCGTCGGAGTGCTTTGCTGCAAGTTGTTCCCAGCTTCCACCGCGCCTAATAACATTCAGTATGCTATCAGCCTTAGCCTTAGCCATTTCCCGTTCATCGGCCGACTGCCCACGTAACCCGATCAAAATATGCCGTGCCTTTACACTATCGGGCATCATCTTAATGTCAACCAATCTTAATGCTTTAAAGCTATCGCCATCGCGATAAATATCCAGTACGGCTCCCACTGGATTTGAAAATGCCCAGGTGCGAACATTCTCAGGTAACTCCGAGGCCTTATAGTACTTGGAATCGAACTTGGTGTCGGAATTTAAAGTAACATACTGTGCCGGGTCGGAGGTGGCAATAAACTCGGGTAAGGCTTTTCTGATCCAGGTTTCTGCATCGTTTATATCGCTTCCCGATGGAAGGATTGGAAAAACAACATACTCAATATCGCGCGAAGCGGTTTGCTTGTAATCGTTCTTATGTAACCTGTAGTATTCCTTAATATCGCTACTGGTTACATTGACTAATGAATCGGGGATCGACTGATAAGAGGCAACGGCGTAATCAAAATTAACCTTTGTGATTCTTTCGTCCTGGGCACGTTTGATTTGTAGCGAAGTAACCCCTAATCCTTTGCGAATAAGAGCGAGGTACTTGTTGAACAGGCGATCTTTCTGGATTTCATTTTCAATGAATAACCAGTAGGTTTTAGCCCTTGGATCGTTACCCATGTTCTGTATGAAGTTGGTTATAAAGGCTTTGTTTACCTCACCTGTTTGGGGATCGCCAAACTGCTGCCTGATGAATGGGTGAATGTTCCTACCCTGAACCATATCAAAAAGTTCATCGGGATGAATCCCAAGACCTAAAAGTTGATACTCGGGTTGCAGGATATTTGCCCTAAGAATGTCTTGCCATACCTGTTCGCGAATCTGAAGCATTTGCTGCTCGTTAAGGGCAGTTTGCTGCGAAAAGAGCTTTTGCAGATTTTCGCTTTCATCTACCTTAGACTGGTACTCCTCGTAGGAGATAGAGCTACCGGCTATTTTGGCAATCTCCATTTGGGAACGGTTAAAAAATACCCCTCCCGAAGTGATAAGATCTCCAAGTATAAAGGCAAGAAGAGCCAAACCAATTACTACTGAAACCAACACGCCTGCTCGGTTTCTAATTCTTTCGAGTGTTGCCATTTATAAGTATATTTATAAGATACAAAACTAATTTTCGAGCCACGAATATAGTAATTTTCAACAATAAGCAATTTAGCAATTTGATATTTTTTACCAACCGCCAAATAGGGGTGACCTCCTAAGGCATGGTCAATCGTATCAGATCGATACGGGTTTTATTCACCCGGAGAATTTTGAACTCAAAGTTTTCGATTTTTACTATATCGCCAGCCTTGGGAATACTCTGGTGGTAATGAAGAATAAACCCCGCAATAGTTTCATACTCATCCGATTCGGGAATATTTAGCTCATAAACCTCGTTAACATGCGAAACCTCAATTCGTCCTGAAAATATGAACTCCTTATCGGAAATCTTTTTTTCAACCAGCTCGTTCAGGTCGTGTTCATCGTCAATCTCTCCGAATATTTCTTCAATGATATCCTCAATGGTGACCAACCCAGCAGTGCCTCCGAACTCATCAACCACAACCGCTATACTTTTATGCGTTTTAATAAAATGGGTAAGTAACTCATTGGCTTTCATGGTTTCGGGGAAGTAATCGATATCAATAATGCAATCTTTAATTGATTGTGGTTTAAGAAAAATGGATTTTGAGTTGACGTAACCAATTATGTTATCAATGGAGTCGCGATACACAGGGAGGCGTGAATACATGGTTTCGGCATAAAGCTTTTTAAGGTGTTCCACGGAATCATCCATGGCGATTGCCTCGATATCGGTTCGGGGAATCATGCAGTCGCGAATTCGCACCTCCGAAAAGTCGAGTGCCTTCTGGAATATTTTTAGGTCCTGCTCATCGCTTTTATCCTCGGCTGATGCTGCCTGCTCCACAAGATGGTCCAGATCGACCTTGCTGAAAATCCGCTGTTCCTCTAACCTTTTTATCTTCATTCTAAAAAACAACCGTAAAATCCAGTACGATAGCCATGCCATGAATTTACTGATAGGATAAAATGCTATGTAAAAGATAAGAATCGGTACCGAAAAAAAATTTAACAGCCCATTGGCATACTGACGGAATATTGATTTTGGGAGAAACTCTCCGGTAAGCAGGATTACCGCTGTGGCAATAAGGGTTTGGATAAGCAAAAGCAGCAATGGATACTGGTTTAGCTGCCCAAGTAAAGAGGTTAAAAGGTTAGCGGTTGCAATACCATAAATTACGTTGGTG
This sequence comes from Bacteroidales bacterium UBA4073, assembly GCA_002383425.1. Taxonomy (GTDB): domain Bacteria; phylum Bacteroidota; class Bacteroidia; order Bacteroidales; family Tenuifilaceae; genus Tenuifilum. The sequence continues at coordinate 28,252 of DFYV01000014.1, forward strand.
ATATTGTTGCCAACCAGCATGGTTGCAATAAACTGCTCCTTATTTTTATAGAATATATTGATAATTCGTGAGGTTAGATGGCCATGCTTCCGTTCAAGTTCAAATCGTAGCTTGTTTGAGGATACAAAGGCAATTTCAACCCCCGAAAAAAAAGCCGAAAACATTATAGCAACCGCTATAACCAGTAGCTGTGTACCCATAAAGTTTACTGCTGATTCTCCAATCTCTTACGCCTATTCCTTCTCAGAAAATACATAAGTAAGGCTACAACAGCCAGTACAAAAAACACATAGCTAGTACTAAACCCAACTTTAACGGTAGCCCAAACCCCTAAACCAAGGCAAAACAATGAAAGGGCAAGCCAAATTTGTTCAAGGATGAATGCCAGCTTATTCATGCGAAAAGATAAATTGGTTTCAAAAGGTAAAGTTACAAAAAAAGGATTGTAAATCAATACAACCCTTTTCGACTAATAATATAGCAACGCAAATTAACAAAAAAATAGGATAAAAGAGACATATAATTTCTTTAAGGTTGAGGCGTTAGACGTTGTTCGTTGTT
>DFYV01000137.1 GCA_002383425.1 Bacteroidales bacterium UBA4073
GTAATTTGAAATTCAAAAGAAATCAACCATCAACCATTTTTCCGAACAACGAACAACGAACAACGAGCAAAGCTTATCAACCGTCAACCATAAACTTCAACACAGATTCCTCACTTCGTTCGGAATGACAAAATGAGTAAGGCAAAAGTAAAAGGTTAAAAAGCGAAATTCATAATTCGTAATTCGTAATTCGTAATTTGAAATTCAAAAGATATCAACTGTCAACCATCAACCATCAACTATTTAATGGCAAACCTTTAACACGGATTAGGCTGATTTGCGCTGATTTTATCCGTGATTATCTGTGGCATCCGTGTCATCCGTGTTCTATTTGCTTGCTATCATCAGAAAAAATCAATACGCAATTTTCAAATTCTTATACATCTAAATATATGGGCTAATTGTTACATTTGCATGATTAATAAAATGGTTGATGATGATAGGGAAAGTTAGATTTATTTCGATTTTTGTGCTTGCCGGTGCACTTCTTTTTTCATGTGCGGTAACCACCAGGAACAAGCAGCTAACCGATGAGGCAGAACGGGCATTTTTGCAGAACGACTATCAAACGGCCCTTGCTTCGTACGAGCAAATTATTGCATTGGGAAAAGGAATTACCGGTGAAATTTGGAATAATGCCGGAATTGCTGCCTGGGAACTTAACCAAACCGAAAAGGCAATTGATTATCTTGAGAGTGCAAAAAAGCAAAACGGTACCAATGCTAAAGGACTGTTTACCCTTGCGTTGGCTTACCGTAAAATCGACAACCTGTCGCGCGAAATTGTAAACCTTAAGCTATGCGTCGAGCAAAATCAACCTGAACTTTTAGACCAGGCACGGGCAAACCTGTTCGATGCTTACGTCCGAAGTGAGAACTGGAATCAGGCCGATTCGCTCTGGAATACATTAACCCCGCAGTACCAGGGTGACACTAATTTCAAAACTGGCTACCTGAAAGTAAACCGAAAGTTGGATAACAACCCTAAGGCTGAAACTATTGCTAAAGAACTTCTGAAAGCTGATAGGAGCAATATCGAAGCCTTAGAATTCCTTGGTGAGTATCACTTTAACCGTGCCGATGAGCTATATGTTAGCGAGATGAATGCCTATGAAAACAATAAAACCATGCAGCAGTACAAAAAGCTTACCGATGCTTTGAAAAGGGTGAATGCCAACTATAAGACTTCGCGCGATTACTTTGAGGAGCTTTACAAGCTTAAACCCGACAAAAAGTATGCCCGTTACCTGGGTAATATATATACCCGTTTTGAGAACAAACAAAAAGCTGCTTACTGGTATAAACTGGCAAAGTAGAAAATAAAAAAAGCGCGTTTAACGCGCTTTTGACTTATTTTTGGGGAAGTTATTCTACGGTAACCGACTTGGCAAGATTTCGGGGTTGGTCAACATTACATCCTCTCAAAACAGCAATATGGTAAGCTAATAGCTGCAAGGGGATTACGGTAAGTAGTGCACCTACAATTTCAGATGCTTCGGGTATTTCAATGGTATAGTCGGCCATTTCCCTTATGGTGGTATCACCTTCGGTTACAACGGCTATTACAACGCCTTTTCTTGCCTTAACCTCCTGCACGTTGCTCACAATTTTTTCGTAGCTGCTATCCTTGGTTGCGATAACAACCACGGGCATAGTATCGTCAATTAAGGCAATTGGGCCATGTTTCATTTCTGCTGCCGGATATCCTTCGGCATGGATATACGATATTTCCTTCAGCTTAAGGGCACCCTCAAGGGCAACCGGGAAGTAGTATCCCCTGCCCAGGTAAAGGAAGTTCCGGGAGTCCTTAAAGCGTTCTGCTATCTCTTTAATCAAACCATCGCTTTGAAGAATTTTTTCAATTTTATCGGGTACTAAGGAAACCTCTTTTATAAGTTCATGATATTTTTCCTCACTTAGCGTGCCGCGTTTGCGGCCAAGTAAAATGGCCATCATTATAAGAACGGTAACCTGAGCGGTAAATGCTTTGGTAGAGGCAACTCCAATTTCGGGGCCGGCATGGGTATAAACTCCGGCATGTGTTTCGCGCGGTATGCTTGAGCCAACCACATTGCAAATTCCTAAAACCAAGGCTCCTGCTTCCTTGGCAAGTCTTATTGCTGCAAGGGTGTCGGCTGTTTCGCCGCTCTGGCTAATGGCGATAATTATATCATCCTTGTTGATGATAGGATTGCGATAGCGAAATTCCGAGCCATATTCTACCTCAACGGGTATGCGGGCTAAATCTTCAATCAGGTATTCTCCAACAAGTGCAGCATGCCACGATGTGCCGCACCCAATTAAAATTATTCGTTTGGCTTCAATAAGGTTGGGTAAAACGCTATATAAACCGCCAAGGTGGATTTCGAGTGGGTCGCCCGAAATGCGTCCGCGGTAGGTGTCGTGTATGCTTCGTGGTTGCTCGTAAATCTCCTTGAGCATAAAATGCTCATAGCCACCTTTTTCAATGGACTCGATATCGATATCGAGTTGTTGAATATTGGGTTCCAGCGACTGGTTGTAAATGGTTTTAAGAATCATCTGGTCACGCTGAAGTATGGCAACATCGTTATCGTTCAGAAAAATGACGTTTTTGGTAAACTCAATAATAGGGGTAGCATCCGATGCAATAAAATATTCGCCTTCGCCAACTCCAATAACCAAGGGGCTACCCTTGCGTGCTGCAATCAGAGTATCGGGATCGTCGCGATTGATTACCACAATGCCGTATGCCCCTACAACCTTTGTTAGGGCCAATCGGACTGCGATTTCAGCGCTAACATTCCCTTTGAGGTATATGTACTCAATAAGGTTAACCAGCACCTCGGTGTCGGTTTCAGATTTAAAGGTATAACCCCTCTTTTCAAGCTTAGCTTTAAGCAGGCTGTAGTTTTCAATGATTCCGTTATGGATTAGGATAAACTTTCCGTTCATCGACTCATGCGGGTGGGCGTTAACATCATTGGGCTCACCATGAGTAGCCCAACGTGTGTGGCCAATTCCAATGGTGCCTTCCATGGCATTTTTGCCAACAAAATTCTCAAGGTCAGTTACTTTACCCTTTTGTTTGGCAAGGAACGGTTCGCCGTTAACAATGCATATTCCAGCTGAGTCGTATCCCCTGTACTCCAAGCGTTTTAAACCGTTTATAACGATTGGGAAAGCTGGCCTGTACCCTATATATCCAACAATTCCGCACATAATTTATTTTAACTTGGTGTATGTAATTTTTAGCTTGATTGGTTTACTATTTTGCCCCGATTTCAGAACGCCTCGTTTTACGTTAGTATTTGAGTTGGGGAAAACGTAAATGCTATTATCGCTATATTCTCCTTTTAGTAATCTTTGGAAGTGATAGGTGATGTCAACGCTATANNTGATCTTCTATCAACCCTATCCATTTCCCTTCATCCTTATAGTAGAAAAACAGCTGGCTTATTGTTGAATCGGGTGTTGTAGTGGCGGGCGATTCAAGTCCAATAATTAATTCGGCCCTATGAATAACAATGGGCATGGAGTCGCGCCACTGCTCTATATCGGTAAAATTTAGTTTACCATAAACACCGCCAAGGCTTTGGGTGTAAAAAACGGTATCTTGTGTTAATGTATCGTTCAGATGTTGGATTTTTTTTGCCGGATCAGCTTTTGATGGATCATGAAGGTACTGGTAATACCGCGAGGCAAATGTGAAAGTTTTACTGGCTGTAATGGTTGAGTCTGCATTGTTTACATGTGTTACGTTGTGGTAGTATAGCCTGATGTACATATTGGATGTTGAAACGTTGTAGGCAACGCCACCGTATCCGGGAATATCGTCAAAGGTTAGGTAAAACCCCTTAAACTTGGTGTAAAATATTTTTGAATCGGTCAAGGCCAGCGAGTCTATTAACGATTGGCCAAAGGCTAAAGGGAGTGGAATTTTTAAAATCCCTTTTCCGGTTAGGGTAGCCGTTGTTAGTGGGGTAGGATTGTAGTGGCTTACATCGATGGGACTGAGTGCATTCTGATCCTCCCAGAACAGTGTAGTATCGTTTAGCTCATGCACACGGAGGTTAAGAGTTGTAGTAGAATCACCGTAAAAGTTGTTAGCGGTAAGAAAGAAGAAAATAGAATCGGCAGTAGCTGTAGAGCCACCGTATCCTTCCGTGGAAGTTGCCGGCAGGTAACGGCCTATAAAGCTACCCTTGGTGGAACCAAAAATTTCGCTATTCAAATACCCCAATGTCCCCTCCGATGCTAAAAACGAATTTAGCGAGTCCTTTGTTAAGGTGTAGGCGCTAACCTTAAACGATGAATCAATTTTTACCATGTATATGTCCTGGTCGGGAAGTAGGTTGTTCCCTAAAAATCCGGGTTCATTATAGCACGAAGTAAGTGAGAATGCAAGGAAGGAAAGGCTAACTGTAAAAAAAACGAAATGCCTTGTTCCAAAACTACCTCTTTTTCGAGACATTTGAATTGCCATTTAGTATCTGGTTATAAAATTCGTCGTAAATATCAATATAATTTTCACTATTCTGGTAGATGAGTAAAGGTTTTTTAGCTGTATTTATGTATTCAAGAACCTGAGTATTAATGGTAGGGCTGCCTAATATAATACCATCGGAGAAGTTTACGGCAAGTTTTAAAAGATTTTCGTAAGTTGGTTCCCGCAAAATTTCAACATCTTTCCTGGAGATTCCTTCCATCAAAACCTTTTTCCGGGCATTTTCGCTCATTGGTTTGCTAAAGCTGTCGTTGTAAACCGAAAAAATCACCTTGGAGTTGGCAAATAGCGGATCGTCGGCGTAAGCTTTTTTTACCATAAGAGGGGTAAAAGCTGTAAACCAACCGTGGCAGTGAATTATATCGGGTGTCCAGCGTAATTTTTTAACGGTTTCTATTACTCCTTTGCTAAAGAATATGGCTCTTTCGTCGTTGTCGTCGTAATATTCCTCATTTTCGTTGGCAAATGTAAATTTTCTTTGGAAGTAATCATCGTTATCGATAAAATACACCTGCATTCGGGCGCTTTGAATTGATGCCACTTTAATGATAAGGGGATGGTCCATGTCGTTAATTATCAGGTTCATTCCCGAGAGCCGTATTACCTCATGAAGTTGGTTTCGGCGTTCATTCACACACCCGTATCTTGGCATGAACGTTCTTATCTCCCGCCCCTTTTCCTGAATACCTTGAGGTAAAAACCTGCTAATTTTTGATACCTCGCTCTCAGGCAGGTATGGAAAAATCTCCTGAGATATGAAGAGTATTTTAACCTTTTTTTCTTTCATTTTGGATTTCCCTTTTACCCAAGTTGATTCAATTAAAATTTATTGCCGCCAAAGCACAAACCCGTAATGATATAATAACTTACAAAGATACAACTTTTTTTATTGATATTGACTATTTTAATAAGGTGGTTCTTTTTTAGGATGATAGGGAAAGGTTCAAAGTTCAAGGTTCAAGGTTCGAGGTTCAAGGTTCATAGTTCAAGGTTCAAGGTTCAAGGTTCAAGGTTCAAGATTCCAGATTCAAGATTCCAGATTCAAGGTTCAGAGTTCAGTGTTCAAGGTTCAAGGTTCAAAATCAAGTTNNAAAAGCGTAATTCGTAATTCGTAATTTGAAATTCAAATGAAATCAACCAGCAACAATCAACTTTCAACCATTTTTCCGAACAACGAACAACGAACAACGAACAATCGTGAATCCTGAACCATCAACTATTTAGCATAATTTTTCATAAAAATCAAAACATCGGTTTCTATTCGCTTACGAACCACTGCCCATGTTAATTCGGGATTATCAATTATAATCGGCCAATCGGATAGGTCAACATCATCAAAATATACAAGGCTTTTCAGAATATGTATATCGTTTTTCTGTGAGTATTTTTCCTTGTAGAATACAAGCATTTGTCCAATACTGAACCTGAAAAGAGCATAGTATATATCAATGAAATCTTTTGATCGCTGCCCACTTACTGCAATGGCACTTAGTTTCATTGCTATAATATCTTGCTCTGATATTAAACGAATACCGTTCTGCTCAATTGGAGGGAATAGATATGGATAGCGGTGTGCAATCAAATCAATCTTAATGTCACCAATGCTCCCTCTAATTGTATTAAGGGCAGTGTTGTTAACCTGAAATGAAAAATCGTGCTGTATATTTTCCAGTAAACCTAATGTATCAAAATCGCTGTTTGTAAATAAATCAATATCAGCAGATTTTCGGTGGCCATACAGTAATGCCAATGCAGTTCCGCCAACTAAATAAAAACTATTAAGGTAAGGCTTTTTTTGAAGCAATTTTATGAGTTCCAGTGCTGCTGGCTCAACCGCTTGCTTGTGTAGCATTTAAATGAAGTTCTTTGAATTTGAAAGTAAAATGCAAAAAAGTTAAGCGTTTTGGGATCGAGGTAGTTTAACGCTAAAATTGTTCCTTTTACCTCCTCTTCACCATAATATTTAATTAAAGCAAAAATTTCATCAACAGTTCCTAAAGTAATAATCCGCTCTATAATTAATCGCTTCGATTTAATTGGGTCTAATTTGCTATAATCAACATCCCAAAAATACGTAGGTGATAGCTGATTTAATATGTTTTCAGGTTTTTTCATGATTTTTATATACGATAATTCAAAAGGAAATGTTACACCTATCTGAGTGAATTTTCACCATAGATTACTCAAATTCGATCAGAGTATTGACTGTAAAATCTATGTAATCTGTGGTGAAAATAGGATTCACGTCTTGGAAAAATCAATCCCCTAACTCCCTTTGCAAAGGGGGAGTAATTCCAGATTCCAGATTCCAGATTTAAAATTAAAGGCCATGTTTTACTGTCGACCATCAGCCGTGAACCGTGAAAAGTGAAACGTTAATCGTTAAACGTGAACCGTTAAAGGTTAAAGGATAAAGGTTCAGGGTTTGAGGTTCAAGGTTCAAGGTTCAAGGTTCGAGGTTCGAGGTTCAAGATTCAAGATTCCGGATTCAAGACTTCAGATTTCAGATTCAAGATTCCA